>NZ_JAHLOH010000042.1:0-291869 GCF_018917285.1 Tissierella carlieri
CTGTTTCCTCCCGGACTTGGCCATGAAGTATCCCAGAAGTAAATATTTGTACCTTTTACTTTACCAAATTGATCTGGTGTAAATCTTACTGCCAATCCATTAGGTGCTGCATTTAGTACCAATGCATTTTCAGCTGTTCCATCATCATAGATTATATTATCTTCATAACCTACAAATCTCTTTAATCCTATATTTACATCTACTGTTTCATTTCCAGCTACATCTACTGTAGTTTCTCCTGGCTCAAATCCATCTGCTACTACCTTAAGTGTATATGTTCCCTCTAGAACATTAGGAATTACGAAATATCCCTCTGCATCAGCTGTAACTGGTCCTACTCTTGGATCTTCTACTACTCTTACTACAGCATAAGCTGCCGGAGTTTCATAATATCTGTCAAATACTCTGCCTGTAATAGTTCCTTGTGGTTTAGGTTCTAATATGAAGTTTGATTTTGCAGTTTGGTCTTCAACTACATTTACTCTGGCTTCCTTAGAATAATATCCATAAGCTTCTGCTACTAGAGTATATTCACCAATTGAAGACCTCATAAAGAATTTACCTGTAACAGGGTCAACTTTAACACTTCTTCCCGTTTCCAATACTGTTACTACAGCATCAGATATTGGGATTCCTGCAAATACCATTGGCATATTTTGAACTTCTATATCTTCTATTGTTTCAAAGTTATTTGTTCCTGTTCTATTTAATTTATAATTAGGTGCTGATGGTTCTATATAATCTGCTTTCTTAGAATCTCTTCTTATCAACTCTGTTTCTTGTACTGGTCCTGGTTTTGATGCTGATTCTGTAGTACCTACCATAACAAATACATCATCTATATACCAGCCCGTATATGCAACTGAGCCATCTGAATGGAAGAAGAATCTAATCTTTACTGTATTCCCAGCGTAAGCAGCTAAGGATATCTCTTCATTAGCCCATGCTTGAACTCTTCTACCATATTTTCCACCTTCTGCAGGAGTTATATTGGTCCAAGTAGCTCCATCATCTGTAGAGATTTGTACTTGCCCATAATCATATAAAGTAGTTGTTCCTTCCATATCAACCCAATGATTGAATGTCAATACCGAATTGCTTCCTTCTGGAAGTACTATAACTGGACTAACTATATAGCTGTCACTGCTCATAGGATAGTTGCCCCCTAAGTTCGTTGCCCATAGTTTTGTTCCTGAAGCAGCTCCATCAGGTCCTGATGTTGGTACTCCCCACGCCCATGGGTTAGCAGTTCCCCCAGTAGTAAATCCTCCATCATTATTTTCAAAATCCGTACCAAATATAGTAGTAAATGCTAAAGCTGTAGCAAATACTTCCTCTGTATTTTCACTGATATTACCTGATAAATCTTCTGCATTTATTACATAGTAGTACATTGTGTTAGGATTTGTTTCTGAATCTATAAAGCTATTATTATTGATTTCTCCTATCTTAACATATCCTTCACCTGATGTTTCTGAGCGATAAATATTATAATGTGATAAATCAGCATCTGGCGAATGATTCCAGCTTAATTTAATTCCTCTCATATTAGCTTCTGCTGTTAGATTAGTAGGTATTGCTGGTGCATCATTATCTTGAGCCATTAGTCTTACATTGTCTATATACCATCCTGCTCTCTGACCTGATGAATCAGATGTAAATCTAAATGCTACAAATACTGGTTCTTGAGATCCTATATAATTTCCAAGATTCACAAGTGATTCCTTCCAATTCATGGCATTGCCTGTTATGATTCCCCTTGCTTCAGTCCAAGTTTCACCATAATCATTTGTGATTAGAACATATCCTTTATCATAATTATTTTCCATCTCATACCACTCATAGAATCTTAGTGAAGCAGTTTCTAAATTTCCATCTCTTAAATCTATTGGAGGGGTAATCATCCAGCTATCAGCACTATTTGGATAGTTTCCATCTAATGTAGTTGCTGCTAATTTTTCTCCTTCAAATGGATTCGGACCAACATTTGATGGTACTCCCCATTCCCATGCTCCATCGAATATCCAGCCATTAGCATTATTCTCGAAGCCTTGAGTATATTCTCCTGGAATTACACCAAATTCTATATCTATTTTATAATCTGATGTAACTACTACATCTCCTGCATAGTCTCTTACTTTTATCTTATATACAATACTGTCTCCCATTAACATATCATGGGTTATAGTTCCTTTATACATTCCATTCTTGTGATCTCCTGAAATCCTATTCATTGGAGCTACCATCCAATAGGATTTTCCTTGTTGTTTAACTAGAAGCTCTGCTTCTGTTATTGCAACATCATCTGATATTTCTGCAAGGATTTCTATGTCTGAACCCATATAGGTTTCAAATATTTCTTGTTCATGAGTTATAGTTGCTTCTGATGTATCTTCTCCAGGAACCAATACTCTACCTGAAATATATCCTGTTCCTGTGGCTATGGATGATACTGCTTCAAATGCATCTACCATACCATATCCATAACCCATATTTGGTGCTGTTGGGTATGTGGAGTCAGTTAGTGGTGTAGCTGTATTTTGAAGAATTTCTTCAACATCTGCTACTGATAGAGAAGCATTAGCTGATAATACCAGTGCAACTACTCCTGCTACTGCTGGAGTTGCCATTGATGTACCTGAATTATTTCCATATCCATTATTAGGTATAGATGATCTTACATTTACACCTGGTGCTGATATATTTGGTTTAATTAAGGATTCATCATATGGTGATGGTCCAAGTTTTGAGAAATATGCTCTTATATCATTTCTATCAGTTGCAGCTACTGCAAAGGATTCGGGATAGTTAGCTGGGCATGATATAGATCCTGGCCAAGGCGCCGGTTCCCCTAATCTTTGGTTTCCTGCTGCAAATGCTGGAAATATCTCTGCTGCTCTCCAGTTTCTAACAGCCTCTCTGTACCAATCATCTATTCCAGCCCCTCCACCCCATGAGTTATTAACCACATCTGGAGCATTATCTGGATTTCCACCTGGTGCTAACATCCATTGTGCTGCTGATAATAATATAGCATCTGTTGTAGAACCAGCAGTATTAAATACTCTTGCTGCTATCCATTTTGCCCCTGGTGCCATACCTATTTTATTAGATCCATCTGGTTCTTGCCCAACCATTGTTCCCATTACGTGAGTTCCATGGTCGTCTGAATCTGCTGGTAATGCTGCGTTGTATACAGGGTCAAACCAGTTTCCATTAGCACTTGTAGCTCCTGTAGTTGGGTCATAGCCTCTCCATTTATTCTTAAGTGCTGGATGAGTCCAATCTACTCCTGAGTCTATATTTGCTACTACTACTCCTGTTCCATCGTATCCTAGATCCCATGCTTGATCCGCCTTTACTTTTTCAACATTCCACTCTACTCCATTAGCTGTAGGTTCTATTTCATTACTCATCTCTGGGTTTTCTAATGTATGGGTTTTATTTTTGTAGATTTTATCTACTTCTGGCATATAGGAAAGATTTTCTATTACTTCCTTTGTAGCTTTTACATATACCATATTAACTATATGATAAGGTGTAAATTCTACTACATTTCCGTTTTCCATCTCTTGTTCTAAATATTTTAGAACATTAGCTTGAGTCATTTCTGCAGTATCTTTTAGAGATTCCACTACGGCACTTCTTACTTCCAGCTTAGTTTGATATGGCGTCATAGCTGATGATACAGCTGATCTTGTAGCATGGGCTACTCTTTCTGTATCCACTTGTTCCGCCATATATATGAGTATTTCCACTAGATGTTCATTATCTATGTCTTCCTTTACCTCAGCTGAAATCTTATTTGCAGCTAATTCATATAAATCTTCTTTTGCTGAACTAAGTTGGTTGTTCTCTGCATAAACAAAGGATGTAAAATATCCCATTACCATAATAAGGCTTATTATTAGGGATAATACTTTTCTTACTTGTTTGTTCTTTGACATTCAACAATTCCCCCCTTTAGTTTTTTGCAAAATATTTAATCTCTTTTACACCTCCTTTTTTTAATTATGTAAAAGTAAAACTTTAGCAAACTATTTTAATTTCTATATATATGTCATAAGGAGTAATTTATCACCGCCCCTTAATTATTCCATTCATTGTCATGATTTACTTAATATTCTGAGATATTGTTAATATTTATCAAAGTATGGCAAGTGCTTATAGTTTCTTGACTTTTTTATATTATTTTCCAATAATTTGTCAATATCTAGTTAAATAAGAAAGTTACCCCTAAACATCTTTTAGGGGTAACATTTCTATTTACTTTAATATCTCTCAAATATCCTTATGGTTCCAAATGCATCTTTATGAATCAATCTATTTGGTAAAATATCTAAATCTACTAGATTACCATCTTCATCCACTATAGTATTGGATCCAAGCTTGATATAAGCTGGCTTTCCAGCATTATACCATTCAGTTAACTTTCTCTGTGCACTTGCATCATTATCTAAAAAGTCCATATCAAATGCCTCATCCCCTAATATAATGGAGTTTGCAGGGATATTCTTCATAGCCCCTTTCACAGTTACTTTTCCTTCTGCTGTTTCAAATATTTCAGTGCCATCTTCAGCAACATATACTACTTCTATTGCTAAATTTGATGCTATAAATCCATCTGGAGCTGTCCAAGTAGCTGTATATAGTCCGGATGATTCTTCAGTCATTGGAGTTCCATAGCTGCTTCTGCTTACTTCAAGTGGAAGCAGTATTCTATAATATGCAGATCCGCCAGTTGGAGCATTGAAGCTTATATTTAAAGAGCCGCCAGCTTCAAGTTCAACATCTCTTGATGGTTTAATATTTCTAATAGATGGCTCTTGTGGTCCTTCTCCTGATTCTAGATTAACAATTATAGATTTAACTGTACTATGCCCTGCTCCGTCCTTTAAAGTAAATAGGAAATAATTCTCTCCTTCTACAAGATTTATGGTGTGGTTTATTGTTTCATTAGCAGGCTCAACTATAACAAGAGGATAGTCATAAACATATATCTGACTGTCACCTAGGAATAACTCTAGATATCCCAAATTATCCATCATTGTAATTTCTAGTTCTGCTGTTTTTGATTCTTCATCGATATTTAATATATCTATATTTAGCTCTGGATCAGTAGTGTCTACATAAAATCTTCTCACTAAACTACTGGATGCTCCAGTCTTGGATACAGCCTCTATCTTAGCTTCTTGATAGCCATCTTCCATGGCTAAAGTTTTTGTAAACTTAAATGCCGGTCCTGAGTAAATGCGTGTACTTGGATCATCTGGGTGATATAAATCCACATGGTCTTTAAACTCAATATCAGCTTCAACATTATTCACGAGTACCTTATCTAATAATGAGAAATTTGCAACATAGCCTTCAAATAATATATCATTCGTAGTATACATTTCAAGTAGTTTAGGCTCGTAGATATATATATATGGATGAGTGTTATCTATATTAAAAGTAAGTTCAGCAAGATTCGTGTTATATAATTTATCCACGGATATTACTTCTATATTATATTCTTTTGCATCAGTTATATATGATTTCATATCTAATTCATATGAAGTCTTTCCTTCTTCTCCAAGAACAACTGCTTCTATTTCCTGTCCATTTATATTAAACATGAATCCTAATATACCTGTGCCTTTGTCCACTGAATTCCAAGTAAGCTTATTTGTCTGTGGATTATATAATAAATTGCTTATTTCTGGTCCAATTGTATCAATAGTTATTGGAATCTTCTTAGATTGTACTTCTGCTCCGCCATAATGGATTTTAGCAGCGATTTCATAGAAATAGTTTCCATCTGGTACAACTTCACCATTTACTATTCCATCCCACTGTGCAGCAGTAATCATTCCAACAGGTTGATTTATGCCTCCATTAATATAATTCTTTCTCTTGTATTGCTGCATCAAGATAGTTCTCAATAGATTACCTTCACTATCTAATATATTATAATTAACTGATTCCGCATTTCTCATAAATGATAAATACGGCATTATATTGCCAGTACCTCTCTCACGTCCAGCTACTGTTCCCGGATTCATGAATATATGTGGTGTAGTATAGAAATATCCATTATCTTTAGCATCCCAATATAACATACCTGATGCATTGAAATAAGAGCTTCCTGTAGGATCAATAAATCTCATACCATCAAGAATAGCAGGTTCTCCCCAGTCGCCATAAAATCCTACATATGGAACTGAAAGTGTTGGTTTTTCATCGGTAGGGTCAACCAAAGTAACAAAACCTTCGACAAACATATTTCTATAAACTGTAGAATCTGTTCCTATATCTACAGTCACTTCAAATACATATTCTCCATTTGCTGGAATAGTAACTGAATCTGGTTTATCTATATCTGCATCGTAGATATAATCAGATAGCAATAGATTCAAACCTGACGGATGAATATAATCTGCTAAAACTGTAACATCTACATTGTATGTTACATCTGTATTTGAATCATTTATAGCTTTAAATCTCATAGTAAACTCTGTATCTTCAAAATCCTTTAATTCTACCTTTGCTTCATTAGTTCTGTCATCTACTACTCTCACTGGAGTAGATACTGCACCATAAAGGTCCATTATACCTGCCCCTTGTCTTCTAGGTGAATATTCAGTTTCATATTGATCCAATGCTGGTATAGCTGTATTCATCAATAGTACCTTAGCAAGTCTAGTTTGCTCTGATAAATCTAATTCACCATAGATTTCATGTTCTTTAATGTACTCCATAACAAGAGCAGAGCCGCCTGCCACATGAGGCGCTGCCATTGAAGTACCACTCATTGTTCCATATTCATTATCATTTAATGTAGAATATATCTGTGCACCTGGTGCTGTTATTTCAGGCTTAAAATCTAATGAGGGAGTAACTCCCCATGATGTAGATTCTGCCATTTTTCCTGCATTAATATTGGGTATAGTCATTATTTCATCTGTAAACAATACTTCCTTATTTTCTAATTCTAATAAAGCTATCCCACCGTTATAACCTATAAATACTGCTGGTATGGTGTGAGAATCTGGTATAGCCATATTTACTAAGTCTTCTCCACCAGTTTCATGGTTACGTACTATAATACCTACTGCACCTGCATTCTGAGCATTCTCTATTTTTTCAGTAAAGTTAGGTGTTAATCCACCACGAACCACTAGGGCTATTTTACCAGCTACATTAGTAAGTTCTGACGGATGACCTGAACCACCATCTATAAACTCTTGAGTCCCAGAGAGTACTGTTGCTGGATTAATATTCCCTGCTATTGCCATTGGAACCTTGTATTCCTCATCATCTTTTATATAAGTCAATCCATTTACTTTTCGATGAGTATTTTCAATTGATGCTACCTGTATAGTATCTTTATTGAGTCCTGGGGCACCTACTACACCTATGTCAGGATTTTGTTTCCATGGATATCCGCTGTTTCCCGTCCATCCATAGGTCATTGAACCAGAATTTCCTGCCGAAACTGAGCATACTATTCCATTATTTGTAGCATTGGTTATTGCAACATCTTCTGCCGATTCTGGAACATAGAAAGATGCTGTTGAACCTAGACTCATATTTAAAACATCAGCACCAAGTCTTATGGCCTCATCTATGGCTACTAGATATATATCACTGAATGTAGTTGAATAAATTGGATCATTGGAAAATACCTTCATAGCAAGTAATTGACATTCTGGAGCTACTCCTTTGATTCCTCCATTATCGATATCACCATTTGCTCCTGCTGTACCAGCTACATGCATGCCATGCATTGATGCATCTGGACCTAAATCTAATATTTCGCTATTTAAGTCATAATAGTTATATCCATAAGGAACCTTCTCAGTATAATATTTACCAAGCAAATTCTTTCCTTCCAATGTTTCTCTAGTGATCTTTGGATTAGTTCCTTCACTAAGTACCATATCTCTATGGCTTGGATCAATACCAGAGTCTATAATAGCCACAACAGTACCTTCACCCTTATATCCTATGTCCCAAGTTGGAAGTGTTCCAATCATATCCTTGGATGTATCCATATCAGGTTTTATTTCTGGTCTTTCATATTCATTAGATATATATACTTTGTTGACTTGAGGCAAACCTTCAATAACCTTAATATCTCCAAATTTGACCATACCACTGAATCCATTAAATGTTGTATTGAAGCTATTTATAAACTTCATATCCACTCTGCTGGATTCAATGTTTTTCTTGACCTGCGTTTGTTCATCATCTATTCTTCTTTCGATTTCTTTGATTGAAGATTTTGACATTTCTTCATATCTTAAATTTCTTTCTGTAGCGTAAACTATTGATGGATCAGATTTTAATTCCACAATAATCCTGACCTCATCCTCATCTTCAAAAAATTCTCCTAATTCGTCCTCTAGTTTAATCTTTTCAGCGTTTTCATCAGCCTTAAACTTTTCTATTGCTCTTGTTAATGTTTCCCCCTGAGTTGAATTTTCACTTTCTGCAAAGGTGAACCCTGGTATTATCAGAGTTAGTACAAGTAATAATGCTAAAATCCTATTCATCCTCTTCAAATCGCTTCCCCCTTTAAATTTTATTTAATCATTCATTTAAAAAATGATTGATCCAAGGTAATTTTGAATTACTGTGGATGATTATTTTGGAATCATTGGATTTACTAACACTACATCTGCAAATGTGTATAATAAATTCTTCTCAACATCATAAATTCTAATAGTTACCTTATCCGTTATAGTTTTTGGATTGAAGAAAAATGATTCTGTAGACCATGTACCTAAATCAAATATAGAAGTATTCGAATTTTCTCCTCCAGATAACTGATATTCTACATCATACTTTCCAGCATTAGCTATATTTTCAACCGCTACCTTTATCTGAATTAAGGCTGGGAAAAAATTAGGTGATGAATTACGAACCTCTACCATTATTCTTGGTTCTTCCACTGGATCTACAGGACCTTCTTTCTCTACCAATTCACTCATACAAGTATTTAATCTAGTTAATACCATATTAACTTCTTCCTGAGTAGCTTCATCATTTTCATTTATCTCTATAGCCTCTTGTAAAGCTTCTGCAAAGTCTCTCCAAGATTCTTCCGTATAATCATCTTCTTTCTTTGCCATAGCTTCTGCTATTGCTTCTTCCAATGCTCTTTTATCTACTTCCGGCTCTGGATCTTCCATTGTTATATTTACTCTTCCTTCTGCTATCTCTCTTATTCTATCTCCTTCAGCACTTACAAAGTTTACTTCAACTTCCAGATTCAATGCGTTTATCTCTTCTCCTACCACCCAAGTTCCTAAATAATATCCCGGCTTTGTTTCTATCATTTCCATTTCATATTCATTAGCCTTTTCATCAGCCATTCTATTTCTATGCGTATCAGATGGAAGAAGTAATCTGAAGTAAGCTCTACCACCTTCTGGTGCATTAAAGCTGACCTCTAATGCATCACCAGCTTTAAGGGATATATCTTGATCTGGTAGGATGTTTGTAATGGATGGTTCTACTGGATTTTCTTTCATTTTTAAGCCTTCTATTGCTGCATTTAAATTTTCTAATGCTCGATCTACCTCACTTTGAGTAGCTTCTAAATCTTCTATAACTTCTATAGCTGCTTCCAGTGCTATTTCAAGGTCCTCCCATGTTTCTATTGTATAATCTTCTTTATTCATTCTTTCTGCTCTATCTATTGCAGCTATTAATTCTGATTTATTTACTACTGGTTCTGGATTTGATGGCTCTTCTTCTACTAATGCATCCCTTTTGTCATTTAATTCATATAGTGCATCATTAACTTCCCTTTGAGTAGCTTCTGGATTATCTCTTACTATTATTGCTGCTTCTAGAGCCTCAATAAATGGTTCCCATGTTTCTGGAGTATAATCCTCTTCATTTTTTTCTTCTGCTCTATTTATAGCAGCTATTAATGCAGTTTTATCTACTTCTATAGGCTCTGGATCTGGATTTTCTCCTTCTCTTTTTACCAATCCATTCATTCTGGCATTTAGTTCTGATAATGCTTGATTAATTTCTCTTTGTGTAGCCTCATTATCTTCATTTACCTCTATAGCTATATCTAAAGCTACTTCAAATGGTTTCCAAGATTCCTCTGTATAATCTTCTTCATCCTTTCTTCTAGCTTCAGCTATTGCTTCTGCCAATTTTCTTTTATTTACTTCTGGTTTTATTGGATCATTTGCTTGAATCTTTATTGTATAAGTAGCAGTTCTCCCCCCAACTTTTATAGTCAAAACTTGTCTTTCTGCTGGCTGTCTACTATCAAACCCTGTTATACTAGATTTTGTTACTCTCTCTATTTCTCTACTACCATCACTATATATTCCTTCTATAACTAAACCTGTAATATCCAACTCATCATCTACTGTATAAACCAACTTATCAGGTAATGATTTAATCGAAATTCTGTTTAATGTTACTGGGTCTGGTCTTGTAGATGGCTTTGTAGTGGTTGACTTTTTGGTCGATGCTACAGTTGGATTAGATTCTTCTAACTTTCCATTTACTACCTTATACTCTACATTAGCTTTTAATGTTGATCCGTTAACTTTAATTTGATTTCCTGATTTAAGAGACTTTATTGTACCTTTTGAATCTATAACTATATCTCCTCCAATTACATTAAGGTCATCTATTGATGTGCCATTTGCTAATATAATATCTGCCTTATCCCTTAGTTCAGCTTTCTTTATATAGCTTCCTTGAGTAAGCTCTAATCTCATTTGTTTTACAATTTTAACTTCTCCCACTGTTGTGTTAGAAAGAACTACATTTGCTAACCCTTGCTTTTTATCGACAGATACTGAATTTAATTGGGAATTTATAATACTTAAACTATTTAATCCTCCTCCATTAACAATTACTTTACCCTTTACTACTACATTATCAAGAATTGTATTGCCTTCCCCTATACCTTCTGTTAAGTATAAATTTCCTCCGATTACTATATCCTTCAGCATTACATCTTTTGTATTTACTATAAGATTTGTATTTGTATTTTTATTTATAGTTCCCGATACATTAACTATTTCACCTGAAATGTTATATAGCATCTTAACTACTTCAGCTCTTGTAATCTCTGCATTTGCTCTAAAAGTTCCATCTGGATAACCATTTATATATCCATTTTTCTTTAACCCACCGACAACACCTTTAAGTTCCTCAGGTAAAGTTAAACTATCTGTAAATTTAGACGCTTCAGCTTTGTCCTCTTCTATTCCAAAAATAATGCCAATTATTCTGGCAACTTCTCCCCTAGTAATGTTCTCATTAGCATTTAATGATGTTCCTGGAAGTATATAATTAGCCCCCACTCCCTTTTGTACCTCATCATAGTACCAATCTGTAGGACTTACATCATTAAAGTTAACCTCAGATCTTTGAGTAAAACCCATTATACCATTAACAACTTTGTAAAATTCTGATTTACTCATGTTGTTAGTAGGTCTAAATGTTCCATCTGGATAACCTGAAAGAATTCCCTTATCTTTCATGTAGTTGATTTCACTCTTCGCCCAATTGTCTTCATAATCACTCCCTTGCCCCAATACAATTATGCCTGTAGACATAAGGATGATTAAAGAAAGAATCAGCGATAACAGTCTTTTCATACAAATACCCCTCCTTTAATAGTTATACTTGTCTCTTTTATATGATAATACTTAATTTAAAACAAAGTCTAGGAGCAAGTTATGACACACTTTAATAGATGTAAATTATTGTCAATACCCTTTTATTCCTTTAAAAAAGGGGCTTTTATGTATACCACTTTAAATCATTATCAGATTAAAAAATATACAATAACATTAATAATTGTTACTCTATAAATATATCTGTCATATTTAATAAGAAAATTTTTTATTACATACAAAATATCTCTTTATCTACTTCTTTCTGCTAATCATAAAATACATTCTTATGTCTATAAACAGAAATATATCTATTGCTAACGTCTTATTCTCCTAATTAGCTGATAAACAATCTACTAATATTATTTTGCTTTATTTAGAATTTTGTGGCTATTTTTTGAAAATTTTGTAAATTCTGCACTATATTTATAAAGAAATATAAATCAAAATACCAATAGAGACATTTAACTCATCTCCGGCTTCAAATCCTCTGCTTTCCTTATTTCATAGATTTATATCTAGTGTTTCCGCTATATATTATTTAAAAATTTAATTTCCCATAGTAAATTATCTTTTCTATTTCTATTTAATAGTTGTAAGACATAATTCACTGTTGACTATCCAAATAAAGCTAGGTTTTATGAAGGATAAATTGAATTGGTATTGGTATCGCTATCTTTATCTTTTCAATTGTTAATTGTGAACTGTGAATTGCGTAAGTGGCCTTTGGCTATGAATTGATTAGAGGGAGGTGAAAATATGGCAATTGATGTTTTAAAGGAAAAATTAACATTAAGACTTGAGTTTGATGATGGAGTAGTAAATGGAAAACAAAAAGTCCATCCTAAGACCTTTGCACAAATAAAGACTACAGCTGATGATTTAAATCTACATGCTGCTGCTAAGGCTATAGCTAGTCTACAGAATAGACCTTTATTGAAAGTGCAAAGAATTGAAACCACTAGTTTAATTGAAGAGTAGTAGAAAAGCAGTCAATAGTGAAAAGTTTTAGGAAAGGTGGTGATTTAATGGAAAAGACTAAATTAGAAATGGAGTTTCTTGATGAAACAAACAAAAAGTTTATGATTAGTATCGATCAGCCAAGGCTAGATATAACCCCTGAAGAAGTATCTCAGGCTATGGATACCATAATAACTTGCAATATATTTGATTCTAAAATGTTCAATCTAGTAGAAGCAAAAGAAGCTAGAATAGTAACTACAACAGTAAATAAGCTAAGTATCTAAAATAAGGGGACAACATGTCCCCTTATTTTAATCTCTTAATCTTTTATTCTTTCAATTGTAAATTGTACATTGTCAATTGTTAAAGGGGTGGTGATTAAATGAGTGAAATATATTCTGGAATAGCTAACCTTGGTTTTCCAATAGTCTTATCTATATATCTATTAGTTAGGATAGAGGGAAAACTAAATCAACTGTCAGAAAGCATCATTGAGCTATCTAAGACTATAGCATCAACAAAGTAATTTATAAAATGGATAAGGAAATTTCCTTATCCGTTTATATTATCTCTTAATATTTAAATTTAGATAAACTCTCCTGCATACTAAATGCTAACTCTCCTAAAATTTGACTAGCATTAGCAATTTGGGTCATAGTTGCTGTCTGTTCTTCCACAGAAGCTGAAGCCTCCTCAGTTCCTGCTGCATTTTCCTCTGATATAGCTGATAAGGTCTGAATTATTTCAACAATAATATCCTTCTTGTCCATAATCTCTTTTCCAGATTTATTGATAAAACTAATTACATCATTGGACTTTTCAATAGCATTTGCAATTCCAATAAATTTATTATTAGTTTCCCTTACACTTTCACTTTGCAGCTCTGCAATTTTAGCTACTTCATCCATAGTAGCTACAGCTTCTTGAGTTTTACTGCTTAGATCATTGACAATCGCTGTGATATCTTCAGTAAATCCATTAGACTCTTCTGCTAATTTCCTTATCTCCTCTGCTACAACTGCAAATCCTCTGCCTGCTTCTCCAGCCCTCGCTGCCTCTATGGCTGCATTTAAAGCCAATAGATTAGTTTGTTCAGCAATACTTCTTATCATATTGCTAGCCTTTTCTATTTTCTCTGCACTCTCATTTGTGCTATAGATTACATCTTGAATATTCATTGTTGCTCTATTATTAGATTCAGTATTTTTTATTAATTCCCTAAGAATTTCAAATCCTTCATCCTTTAATTTATCTATCTCCCCAGTAGAAATATTTAACTCTCTCAAAAACTCTTCGTTATTTTCCACTAACTCTCCTAAATCGTTTATATGCTTTGCTCCATTTTCCGTATCCATGGCCTGATGGGTAGCTCCTTGGGCGATATCTTCAATAGCTCTGGCTACCTCATTTGCTGATACTGCTGATTGTTCACTTGAAATAGTAAGCTCTTTTGACGATATTGCAAGGTGCTCTGATGTATCAGATATCTGCTTCACAAAGCCTCTAAGATTGTCAATAATCCTCTGGAAAGAATTAGCCAACATTCCAATCTCATCATTTCGATTAATTAAAGCTTCCGATATATTTTCACTTACATCTAGGCTAGCAATATTCTCTGCGCGGATTGTAACTGTCTCCAATGCCTTACCCATTTTATGAGAAAAGTTATACATAATTACAGTTACTAAAACAAGGAAAATCACTACTCCAATACTTGTATATTTAAGGACATTTAATGCTCCTTTATTAAAATCCATTTCATAGCTTCCCGCTGTTACAACCCATCCCCAATTAGGATCTAGTTTATTATATACAATCTTTCTTCCTATGTTTTCACTATGAGGTAAAAACCAGTCATAGTATGTAAAACCTCCGCCACTTTTAGCCTTAGCTATACTATCTTGCGCAAGTAAAACTTCTTCCTTAGACTTATCCTTTACGTCCCAGACATTTTTACCTTCTAAGCTAGGATGTGCAATCTCATCTCCCTCTTGACTATATACAACAAAGTATCCATTTTCTCCTAAATCCAAGGGGGAATCTATAGGTCGAGTACCTTCAGCTGTTATTTTACCAAGTAATTTCTCTTTTATCATTTCCTGAGCCTGTGGAAGAGTATATAAACCTTTCTCTACACCTTGTTGTGCCAGATCAATCATTTGAATGGCCGCTTCTACAGCATTTTCTAGAATTATTTCCCCTTTTCCATTTAATTGCCTCTTTGAAATAGTGTATCCCAATAACCCAATGGCAATATTGGAAACAATTAGAACCAAAATTGACATGGTAAGTATTTTACCCTTAATAGAATTCCTTTTTTTAAGCAATAAACTCACCCCTTTTCATTTGTATTTTGGAAATATACCCACTTTTCGACATATTAAACCTAACTAAAAGTCCTATTAGCATTGGCCTTTCATTAATAAATATCTCTAATATTGAAAACAGTGACACAATAATATATAATTAAAATGACTTCAACCTAAGGAGAAAAGCTAATGAAAAAATTTCTAAGATATAAAATAATATTAATATTTCTGCTAGTAATATTTGCCATTCCCATACTAACAGCTATGAGATATAATGTCAATGTCTCTAATATAGAGAATAGAACTCTAGCACCATTGCCACAGTATAGCAATGAAAGACTCTTGAATGGACAATACTTCAGTGAATGGGAAAACTATATATCAGATCATATAATAGGCAGAGATTATCTAATAAAATCATATACTCTGCTTAATATGAAAGTCTTAGGTAAACACAAAATAAATAATATAATTATAGGAAAAGAGGATACTTTACTTCCTTTTTATACAGAGGAACTGTCTAATAATTTGGAGTATTACTTAAACAACTTAAATGCAATGACAGAAAATATGAAGAATCTACAGAATCATATTAAAGCTAATGGCGGAGAATTTTATTTTGTAGGATTGCCTGGTCAATCATCCTTTTTCAAATCAAGATACCAAAACTATTTTGAAAATAAAGAAGGATATTTTGTAGAAAATGAAAATAAGATGTTTAATAATCTAGAAAAAAATAATATAAACTATATTAATATGAATGAAGTATTCAAAAAAGACCAAAATAATGAAAATTATTTAAAGACTGATCATCATTTTAGTTTTAAAGGTTCCTATAGAACATATGTAGAGATTATAGATAGGTTAAGAAATGACCTTGGCTTAGATATTGGAAAACCTCTAGACATAGAAGAATTAGATATAGTTACTTTAGATAAACCAATACTTGGTAGTCGAAATAGACAACTTTATTTCCTTCATCCAACAGATGAAAAAGTATCTATTGCATATCCGAGGACCCCTATAGACTATGAGAAATATACCAACGGAGTATTAGATCCTAAATTATATTATATTAATAATGATGAAAACCCCTCCTATAATATATATATGGGGGGAGACCAAAAGGAGATAATTATAGACACCAATAGAGAGGATTTGCCAAATTTACTTATATTCGGCGATTCATTCACCAATGCATTGGAGCCACTCCTATATTATCATTTTAATGAAACAAGAATCTTAGATCTAAGACATTATAAGGAAATGAATTTATATGAATATATAGGTTTACACAAGCCTACAGTAGTACTCATGATAAGAGATGATTTAAACTACGGAAATCCAGAAGGCAACGGTAAATTCCAATAGACAAGTTTTGACACTTGTCTATTTTTTATATATTTTTTGTATTTTTCCCGGGAAATATATGTTTTTTTGTATGTATGTGGAAGATTTTTGGAAATATGAAAGGGGACTTAAGCCCTCTTTTATAGATTAGTAATTAACTTAGATAAAACTATCGGAACTGAAATATAACAATCGTAAATACCCTATTATGTCTATACTCACCTGTAATTTTGCATAATGAAAATGGATAAAGACTACATTATTCAATATCATACTACAAAAGCATACATTTTAGTCCTACTATTTATATTCTTTTAACATAGCTGCACCTATAATTCCTGCATCATTACCTAATTTGGCAAGTTTAATTTCTCCAAAGTCTAATTCTTTAAATAGAATATATCTAGGCAGTAGATCCTTTACTCTATCTAAAAAGAAATCTCCTGCCTTTGCTACCCCTCCACCTATGGCTATAATATCTGGATCTATAATATTGATAATATTTGCTATTCCTATAGCAAGGTATTTAGCCATCCTATTCACTGCCTTGTTAGATAATTCATCACCTAATTCTGCACATTCAAATATTAACTTAGTATCTATTTCTTCAATACTATTGACATTTTTCAATATGCTGGTATTTATAAAACCATGCTCTATTTCATTTATGACATATCTCCGTACTGCTGTTGAAGATATAAAGGTTTCTAGACATCCATTATTCCCGCAATTACAATCGTAAAAGTTTTCTCCCACTATCATATGACCTATTTCAGAGCCTAAACCATGACTTCCTGTATATACCTTATGATTGATAATAATTCCTCCACCTACTCCAGTTCCGAGAGTAATAAAAACTGAATTAGAATAGCCCTTCATAACCCCCAATGCAGATTCTGCGATTCCAGCAATGGTAGCATCATTTTCTATATCTATTGGAATATCAAATCTATGTCTTAGATTTTTTCCAAGAGGAACATTGTTCCAATTAAGATTAGCATTATATATAACATTATTACCCTCTATATCTACAATCCCAGGTAAACCAATACCAATAGAATCTATTTTATGATTTAATTTAGAGGCTTTGGATATCATATCTTCTATAATTGATATGATTTGAGACTTGACAAAATCATAACCCCTATCTTTACTAGTAGGAATTTCTATTCTATAAATTATATTTAAATCTTCATCCAAAAGCCCAGCCCCTATATTAGTTCCTCCTATATCAATACCAATATTCAAGTTCATTACCCCCTTTGCCATGATTATACCAAATTTTATAAATACGGCAAATAAAAAATTTGTCTTAAAGCAATTATAAAGTAATTTCTTGAAACTCATATAAATTAAACTCTATTTAAAAAATCAAAATATGCTAGAAATTTAATATGAGTTATAAAAAATACCTTCTAGTAGCATAATACTAGAAGGTATTTCCTAATTAAGAAAATGTTTCATTTTCCGTTTTCTTAAATGCAAGAATATAATATTTATCATCAAGTTTTTGTTCAAGGTTTTGTATTTCTTTTAACTCTTCATTATCTATATTAGCTAAAGTTACTTGAGAAAGCTTATTTTTATCTTCCATCACACCACCTCCCATATATTTTATTATAGGTTAGTGATGATTTTTTTATTCAGACTGGAACGTAAGATATCCTTAAGATACTTATATAGTTTTATATATTCTATAGTTTTTTAACGAATTCAGATTTCAGCTTCATAGCTCCAAATCCATCAATTTTACAATCAATATCATGATCTCCATCAACTAAACGTATATTTTTGACTTTAGTACCTATTTTTACAACTGATGAACTTCCCTTTACTTTAAGGTCTTTGATTACTGTTATAGTATCTCCATCATTTAAGATATTTCCATTTGCGTCTTTTACAATCTTTTGATTTTCATTATTTTCATCCTCTGATTCTTGATTCCACTCATAAGCACACTCTGGACAAACAAAAAGATCTCTATCTTCATAAGTGTATTCGGAATTACATTTAGGACAATTTGGTAAATTACTCATAGTTTTATTTCCTCCGTATTTTAATTATTGTAAATCCTACATCTCCCTATAAATAAATTTGATTAACTAATACCACAATTATAGCAAATATCCCAGTATTGTCCAGTTTAGGGTAAATCAATAAAAAAACTCCAGAAGCTTTCTGGAGTAATGACTTAATTTTATTCCCATTTAGGTTCATTAAAATTACTAGGATCCTTAATTCTTCTGGCTTCTTCTTCAGATACAATATAGCCAGTTATACCTTTTTGGTCATATGCTTTTACTGCTTTTATAGCATCTTCTCTTGCCATAGGTTGAGAAAATTTATTTTCAGCTATTACAATATATTTTTGTTCCATAAATGCCTTCCTTTCATCTTTAGATATATTTAGTATATACTAAAAGATAAAAGAAATTCATATTCATATCCTTTGCTTTTACTTAATATATAATTTTAAGGGATTTAATAAGGTTTAAAAACAGAGCTCTTTTTTGAGCTCTGTTAGTTTTATATAGCTAATTCTTTAAATAAATCCTTTACATTAGGATAAATTTTCCTGAATTTATTATATTTTTCATCATAGAACAATACACTGTCTTCTCTTGGATGAATTGTATCAGTTATTTTTATAAAAGTGTTACAAGCTTCATCTACAGATTTAAATAATCCATATCCTACAGTAGCTAAAATTGCAGCTCCATATGCAGGGCCGTCATCTGAATTTACTTTGTTAACCTTTACATTTAATACATCTGCCATGATTTGGCACCACAAATCAGACCTTCCTCCACCGCCATTGATGGTGATCTCAGCAATATTCATTCCCATATCCCTCATAATTTCAAAGGTATCACGAAGGGAAAATGCTACACCCTCTAGAATGGCTCTAGTCATATCTTTTCTTTTAGTTGTCATATTCATCCCTATAAAGGTACCTCTAGCATTTGGATCATTATGAGGAGTTCTTTCACCTATTAAATAGGGTAAGAAGAAAATATTATTATCTATTTTTACATTCTTTGCTTCATCCAATAAACTATCAAAATCAGATTCATTTACATTTTCAACCCACCACTTTAGAGAAGCTGCCGCTGCCAAGGTAACTCCCATGACATGATATTTACCATTTGCATTACAGAATGAATGAAGTCTGTTATTATTATCTACTACAAAATCCTCCGAATTTGCGAAAACCACGCCAGATGTTCCTAAAGATACTGAGCATGCATTTTCTCCTACTATTCCACCACCAACGGCTGCAACTGCCTGATCTCCACCACCAATTACTATCTTTACATCCTTTGGTAATTCTAGTCTTTCAGCTAAATCTTCCTTTATATTTCCAATAACCTCAAAGGACTCATAAAGTCTAGGCAATTGTTCTATTGAGATTCCTAAAACACTTAACATCTCATTAGACCATTTTCTATTTTTAACATCTAAGTATAGAGTTCCTGATGCATCGGACATATCAGTTGCACATTCACCACTGATTTTATATGCCAAATAATCCTTTGGCAGCATAATTTTTTTAATCCTATTAAAATTATCTGGTTCATTTTCTCTTACCCATAATATCTTAGGAGCAGTAAAGCCTGTTAATGCAATATTGCCAGTCCAATCTGAAATCTTTGCTTTACCAACGATATTATTTAGATAATAACATTCCTTTTCAGTTCTTTGGTCATTCCAAAGTATGGCTGGTCTAATGACTTCATCTTCCTCACCAAGGATAACTAGCCCGTGCATTTGACCACTTAATCCTATGCCCTTAACTTCCGCCTTGTTAATTCCCCTAAATAATTCATCTAAACCCTTTAAAGTCTGCTGCCACCAGTCCTCTGGATTTTGTTCAGACCACATTGGTTGAGGGAAGTAAATAGGATATTCCTTGGTAACGGTTTTTATAATTTTACCTAATTCATCTATAGCAAGTATTTTTACCGATGTAGTTCCAACATCAACTCCAATAAAGTACATCTATATCCCTTCTCTCAATATCTATTTTAAATGATTATTCAAAATTTCTATGACGATTTGACATTTCCTCAAAAGTAGTCTCACTATTATCTACAAGACTCATAATAATCATATCAAATAGTATAAACAAGGATTGTTCAAATAAATTTCCCATAGGTTGAATGGATGGTACTACATTATCTTTTCCTTTATAAACACTTGCAGGTACCCATAGAACAAAATCTGCTAGTTCTGCTGTCTTCCTATCAGGAACTCCTGTTATAAGAGCTATATTGGCTCCAACCTTTTTAATTTCATTTACTACATAATGGATATGCCCTATTTCCCCAGACCCTGACGTGAAAATAAAAAGATCATCTTTTCTGACAGCAGGAGTTGTATCATCCCAACACCAATGCACTTCTTTTCCATAATGCATTAATCTCATGGCAAAGGCACGAGTTGCAAGTCCTTCTCTTCCTACTCCCATCAAAAATATTCTATCGGATTTATTTATCATATCCATAAAATGTTCTATGTCTTTGTAGTCAATTCTTTCAAATACTTGATCCAATTCTTCTAAAATAATTTTGTATACTAAATTAAATTTCATATTAGACTCCTCCAATTTAATTAGCTTTTATTTTTCTTGATAATTTCAATGATTTTCCATTGTCAATGAAAAAGTTTGTAATCATTACAGCTAATAACAATATCCCCCATATCAGCTTTTTGGAATATGGCGTAAATTGAAATATTGTAAATGCACTTTGAAGAAATTGTAAAACTGTTATTCCTAAGGCAACGCCAAATAATTTCCCTTTACCTCCATCTGGATCAATACCTCCTAATACAGCTACTAAAATTGTTTGTAATTGATAAGTATCTCCAAATCCCATTCTAGCAGAGTTAACTCTAGAAATTATAATTAAAGACGAGATACCTACTAAAAATCCAATCATAGCATAGGTTTTTATTAGCACCTTTTCAGCATCAACTCCTGAAAATCTTAAAGCTACTGAGTTTTGACCCACCATATATATTTCACTTCCAAACTTTGTCTTAGATAATATAAATGACACTATAATAAAGGTAATAACCAGTAAAATAAATATATATGGAATATCAAATAATGTCTTTGAACTAAGCTTCGAAAATTCTCTTATGCCAACTCTAACACTTTCACCATTAGTTAGGGCCATACCTATTCCTGTATATAATATCATAGTCCCAAGGGTAGCTAATATTGGTGGAATAGATAGTTTTGATATTAATATTCCGTTGAATAATCCACATAAAGTTGAGCATGCTAATGCAGCTAAAACTGCAATTAATATAGTAACTCCACTACTAACACTTTCTATATTAAAAAATTTACCTGATAGTACAAAAGCTGCTATTATACCTGAAAGCCCTGCATTTGCTACTATCGAAAGATCAATTCCTCCAGTTAACATAGCTAGTGACATAGCAATAGCTAAAAATCCAAATTCACTGATTTGAAAAGCCATAGATTGAAAATTATTTATAGAAAAAAACTTACCCTTCAATGTAATACCAAGAAATAAAGTTACTGTAGTGAATACTCCCAATAAAACAAGCATATTTGTATCATTTTTTAGGATACCATTAAACTTATGATACTTTTCATGTGTCGGTTTCAAATTAATCACCTCTTACTTAATCATTTAGTAAATATTAACTGTTTTCTATTATTCTTTCGTTCTTGATAAGATATAATAGAAACACTTGCTATAAGAATTATTCCAATGAATAAATCATTCCATGAAGTTGATAATCCCAAAAATACAAGAGTAGATTTAAATATTTGAATAATTCCTACTCCAAAAATTGCACCTAAAATAGTACCTTCACCACCAGTTAATCGTATTCCACCTATAACTACAGCAGCTATAACCATCAATTCACTTCCAACTAAGGATACAGGATTTATTAAATCTATTTCAGAAAAATAAACTATACCCATAATACCTGATAGTAATCCCATATAGGTATAAACAAATAATTTTGTTTTAAGTATATTTATTCCTGCCCTAAGAGCTGATTCCTCTGAATTTCCAATTGCAAAAATACTACGTCCCAATATAGTTCTATATAAAATAAACCAAGTAACAGTAAGAATAACTACAGCTATTACAAAGAATAATGGAATTCCATAAGATCCAGAACCATTGGTAATTGTAAATAATCGAGCCTTCCCGAAATTAAACAAAGACTGTGGTTTATCAGCCACAGAAATACTGCTTGTACCTATAAAGGTAGTCATAAATCCATAGAAAACACTAGATGTCCCTAAGGTAACAATAAATGTAGATAATTTGAAAAAATGAATTATTAAAGCATTTATAATTCCTAGACAACATCCTATAAAAGCAGAGAACAATAATGCAAAATAAATATTATCAATTCCCAGACTAAGCATCAATCGTATAGATGAATATCCACTTACTACTGCAATGGCAGTAAAAGAAACATCAATTCCTCCAGATATTAAAACTACCAAAGCACCAGCAGCTAATATTAATGTTCCTGAAGATGTCCTGAGCAGGTCAAATAACGTATTCATAGACAAAAAGTTTTTACTTACGGTACTAACAATTAATATATATACTGCCAATATACTTATTAAATATTTCTCCATTGGTTTTAGTTTTCTAAACCTTTTATTCATCTTCTAGCCCCCCTAATGGATTGTTAATAATTTCAAAAATCTTGTCCTGAACATTATCATTATCAAGATCATCTTCATCTAAATATTTAATAATCTTACCTTCATGCATTATTATCACTTTATTACAGTTTGCTAATATTTCTTCTATTTCATCTGAAATAAGTATAATTCCCATGCCTTTATTTGCATTTTCTTGAATCTTATCATATATTTCAGATTTTGACCCTATATCAACTCCTACAGTAGGTGTATCTAATATAAATACCTTGGGATCAGTAACCATCCATTTTCCAAGAACAATTTTCTGTTGATTTCCTCCAGATAACTTCTTTACATGTAATTCTATATCCTTATTATTTACATTCATATTATTTACAACTTCTGTAGAGATTTTTTCTTGCTTATTCTTATCTATTACTCCAAAATTATTTCTAAGCTCATTCAGTATGGTAGCACCTATATTAAACTTAGCACTACTTTCAAGAAATAAACCCTGAGTTAACCTATCTTCAGGTAAAAGAGCTATACCATGCTCCATAGCCTTAGTTGGCGAATCTATATCCACAGGCTTATTATCAATTATAACATTACCACTATCAATAGGATTTAATCCAAATAATGATAGTGCAATTTCCGTCCTACCAGAACCTAACAAACCTGTAATCCCCAAAATATCTCCCTTTTTAAGGGTGAAATTAATATCTTCAAACATACCTTTTTTAGTAAGGCTTTTTACTTCTAAAATTTTATCATCTTTTGAATATGTCTTTTTGTATCTTGAATACCCAATCTCTCTTCCAGTCATATAATAAGATAAGCTTTTAGGATTGAGCTCATTAGCAGTAAAATCTCCTACCTTTTCACCATCTCTAATAACAGTTATACTATCTGATACTTCAAAAATCTCATTTAATTTATGACTTATAAAAACAACAGAAATACCCTTTTGTTTTAATCCTAAAACAATAGATAATAATCTATCTACTTCTTTTTTTGTCAAGGCAGTAGTTGGTTCATCCATGAATAAAACCTTTGCATCTAAACTTAAAGCCCTACAAATTGCTACTAATTGTCTATTAGCTATAGATAAATTTCTAATTGGGGCATTTAAATCTAAAGACGCACCTATTTTATCTAATTGTTCCCCAGCAATTCTATATATTTCTTTCCAATTTATAAATTTACTTTTGCTGTAAATCATTTTATTCATAGCAATATTTTCGGCAACACTCATATGCAAAAATAAAGATAAATCTTGGTAAATAACCTGAATGCCTTCTTCTATTGCAGTTATTGGAGTTAGACAACTATAACTTCTATCTTCAATATTTATTGACCCTTTATCAGGTGTATAGACACCAGACAGGATCTTAACAAGGGTTGACTTACCACAACCATTTTCACCTGCAAGGCATTTAATATTGCCCTTTTCAATTTCTACATTAATGTTTTTAAGAGCATGAACTCCATCAAAACTCTTGGAAATATTCTTTGCTGATAATATGTTTCCCATTAAATTCTCTCCCATCTTATGATAATAAAGACAAAGGAAAAGTTTTTATTCCTTTGTCTTTATGTTGCACAAATTAGAATGGATATTTTCCAGGTTCAAATGTTCCTTTTTTTAATTCCAAAGGAGCATTACCATATACAACTTTATCTGTGATTTTAATACTTTCATATCCAGGTCTACCTAAATCTATTCCATCTTTAATTTCTTCTCCAGCAAGAATTTTGTACGCAAGATTCACACTTGCATAACCAGCATCTGCTGGTCTCCAAGTTTGAGCATGTGCCATAAAACCATCCTCAAGATAAGGACCTGATACAGAAGGAATACCTAAACTAACAACTTTAACATCAGTATTGTTTCTTTCCTTTAGAACAGAAGCCATATTGCTTCCTGCTGAAACTGAAGTTCCTACAAATCCTTGTAAATCAGGATGTGCATTTAATATTTCAAGGGCTTTATCTCTAGCAATTTTATCATCATTCTTGTCTTCATATGGTTGCTCAGATATAGGTGTCATATCAGGATAATTGGCTTTAATATGTTCCATTCCAGCATTATACCACTCCATATGAGTTTCCATGGTTAATCCACCAACCATGGCAGCAAATTTACCTTTACCACCCATAGCCTTTGCCAACTCATCAAACATAAGTACTCCGAAGGATTTATTGTCAAAAGCTTCAACATCATAATCTATTACATCTGCTAAACCAGCAGCTTCATGACTAATGATTATTATTCCTTTTTCTTTAGCTCTTTCTAAAACTGGTCTCATAGCATCTGGATCATTTGGAACAACAGCTATAGCATCTACACCTTGTGCTATTAAGTCTTCAACCATTTGTACTTGTTTAGCAGGGTCTCCACCTTCAGGAGCAATCTGCCAAGCTTTTACTTTTCCTTTATATTCATTATTAAACTCTTCTACTCCCTTTCTCATATCATCAAACCATGGAATACCTTCATGTTTTGCTACCATTACTATTTCAAATACATCTTCTCCATCACTAGCTGATTGATTATTTCCTTTTGGACTACATGCTGCTACTAATGATAAAATCATTAATAGTGAGATAAATGCTAATATTTTTCTTGAGTATCTCTTCATTAAATTTTCCTCCTAATAATATTTATTTGTAAAATTCAGCATTATTCTGAATGATTTACCACATTAACTAGTCTACCAATGATTGAGACATTACTTCTGATGATAAAAAAGTTGATTCTCTTTGGATTAATTTTGTTTCTACTAAATAATTTTTAATGACTATGTCTTCACCATTAATTAAATCAATTAGAAATTCTACTGCCAATGCACCTAAATCCTTAATAGGTTGCTCTATAGTCGTCAAGGAAGGATGCACTAACTCACATATAAAGCTATTATCAAATCCAATTATTTGTATATCATCTGGAATTCTTATACCTTTTTCCTTTAAATACTTCATCACTGTAGCTGCAGCAATATCATTAAAAACAAATATTCCATCATACTTTTCAATATTTATAATGTTATTTAAATTTTCTTCAAGCATTTTAACTTGGAAGTCACTTTCAAATCCTATAACATGGACTTCAAGATTTTTTTCCTTTGCACCATCTATGAATCCCTGATATCTCATTTCAGTAGCATCAAAAGTCTTAGGCCCCTTTATATGTAAGATATTTCTGCATCCTCTTTCATATAAATGGTTAAAAGCCATTTTACCTCCTTTATAGTTATCAGAAGATATAGTAAGAATAGACGGTGATATATGATTTTCAAAAGAAATAACTGGAATCTGAATATTCAGATATTCGTCCTTACACATACTCCTAGAAGCTATGATACCTGCTACCCTATGACTTTTTAGTACCTCTAAATATTCCTTTTCTTTTTCCTCATTGTCTTCTGTATTACATAAAAACAGTGTATATCCAAATCTATTAGCATGTTCTTCTATTACAGTAGCCATTTGATTAAAAAATGGGTTTGTAATATTAGGAATCATCAAACCTAATGTTTTAGAGTTTTTAGTAAAGATTGCTCTTGCCAATGCATTAGGTGTATATCCAGATTCATCGATCTCCTTTTGAATCTTCAACTTTACCTCTTCACTTACATATCCTGTATTATTTATGTATCTCGATACTGTGGCTATTCCTACTCCCGCCCTTTTGGCGATTTCTCTAATATTTGGCATAATCTTTCAACCTCATATTCTTTATATAATTGTATGAAACATGTTCCATATGATTGATTATAATTATATCATTATAAAATACTATCGTCAATAGCGGGACATAGTCATATAGCGATGTCCAATATTTGTCCCACTATTCAAATAAATAAGGTGCCCCTCTTTCTATATATAAAGGGACACCTTATTTATCTATATTCTCATGCACTTCACAAATAGATAAAGTGAATGGATACTCAGAAAAATCTCTCAATTAATTGCTTGGCTTCAGTTTTTTCCTTTTTTGGTAAATGTAATCTATTAATGTCACTACTCCGCTTATTAAAAGTCTAAGATAATAATCTATTATACGCCATAATAGAGTTGCATAGGATAAAATTTTATTAGGAAATAATGTCTTAAACAGGATATAGAATCCACCTTCTGAGGCACCTGCTGTACCTGGAGTTGGCATAAAGGAAATTGCCATATAATGAAGTGATTGAATAGCAATAATATCCAAATAAGAAATCCTTTTCAGACCTATTGCTAAATATACAAAATAGGTAATGGAAAAATAAAATGTTAATTGTAAAGTAGTAATTAAGATTAAATACATAGTACTTATTTTATTTTGTTTAATAATTTTTATACTGTCCATATAATCTGCTAAGCTATTATTCAACTTTTCAATTGCCTTATCTATATCACTTACTAATTTTAATTTATGCCCTAGTTCAAACAATTTAATTAAAAGATTTTTAATAAGTTTTTCATTTAAAAAAAGTCCTATTACTATTACAATTCCAAGAAAGTTTATAAAGCATCCTAATATTATAAATGACAATGCGACTCTTGATTTATCATATAAAAATTTAAATTTAAAAACAAACATGATTATAGCGTAAAATGTAACTACCAATTGGTAAATTAAAAATTTATTTATCAGTAAAGAAGTGGCTACCCCTAGGGGGATTCCATCATTCACTAGAGAATATATCTGTGCAGGCTGTCCTCCAGTAGCAAAGGGTGTAATAGAACTATAATATTGTCCAATCATACTAAGTTTCATTGAAGATATAAAATTAGTATCTACACTTAATATTTTTTTCATTTTATAAATTATATAGCCATCACAAATCCAAAATAATAATAATGATAAAAAAGATATAATTAGAAATATTTTATTTGTATTTTTAATTATGGATGGTAAATCTGATAAATCATTGCTATCAATTAATATCCATAATGTAGTTCCTATAAGTAATATTAAAATTACATAATTTATTGCTTTTTTCATAAATTAGTCCTGCTTCTCATTCTATCTACTAATTGATCATTTGTTATCCAGAATTCCTTCATTTTTCTTTTCTTCCTCCTCTTGTTGCTATATTTTCTGCTATATACTGTCTCTAATATCCGTTCCCATAATTCTACAAAAAATGAATTCAATATAGAATTTATATCTATAATCATAAATCCTTCCCTTTTCAATAAAGGATAAAGTAAAGTTTTTCCATGAAAAGCCTTTATATCTATGAATTTACTATCTTTTCCGACAGCATAGGCCAAAGAGTCTAGCTCATCTTTAAAGATTGTAACTATATCTTTAAAACTTAGATCCATATTCCTTATTTTTTGATTATCTATATGAATTTCAGCTAGAAAATCTCCTCTTTTAATAATAGTTCCATCAGGAAGACCTTTTTCCTTACCTCTATAGATATGAGGAGCAACATATAGTACTTGTTCTTTAGCATGTGGAATATATAGCCAATTACTATGTCTTACTATTTTCTTATCTATTAATTCAACTATCTTTAGAAACAATTTTCTCATACTTATTACCCCTCTTACTCTCATCTATTGTTTTAAATTTAAATCCTTTTTCTATTAATTTGGGAATAATTATTTCTAAAGCCTTAATAGTATTTTCAGGTGCATTCTCTGCCCCATTGCTATCATGTAATACTATTATATCTCCTGACTTTGTATTATCGACAATTTTATTAATTATATGTTCCACAGTAGTTTTCTTACTCCAATCTTGGGCATTTAGACTCCATAGTATTGTCTCTAGTTTATTCTTTCTTGAAAAATATGAAGTAAATAGATTGAACGTACCCCAAGGTGGTCTAAAGTACTCTAATGAATAATTAAGATCATTAAAAATTTCCATGGATTTTTCAAAATCCCTTTTAGTTTTCCAGAAAAGAGATAGCCAAAAGCTCCTATGACTATAAGAATGCAGACCTAATCCATGTCCATCTTCAATCATCTTATTAATTATATCTGGATGTTTTTTTGCCTTATTAGCCACTACAAAAAATGTTGCTTTTATTTCGTATCTTTCCAAAATTTTTAGTATCCTTAATGTATATCTAGGATCTGGACCATCATCAAAGGTTAAAAAAATACTATCCTCATTATCAATTTTTTTAATTATATATCTGCATTTGTTTCTAAAATATATATTAGGTAAAATATTATAGACAGTGAATCCAAGCCCTAAAGCTTTTACTGCAATGAAAAGATTTATTTGAATCACCTTCTTTACTTTAAGGATACAGCTATTTATGAAGTAATTTTATAGCCTCTTCTCCTAAAACTCTCATATTAATCTTTTGTTTTAAAGCCGCCATATTTTTCTTATATATACCAATTTCTCCTGTATTATCGGCTAAATCTTTTATAATAGAATATAAGCTATCCATATCTAAAGCAATAATACCAATAGAGTTTTGGGCTATAAATTTAGCATTCTCTAGCTCCTGCCCTAACTTAGGATTGTAAACAACTAGTGGAAGTTCTGAAGCAATAGCCTCAAACACAGTGATTCCACCAGGTTTAGTTACTAATATATCTGATTGAGCCATTAAAGAAGCTACTTCATCAGTATAGCCAATAGGTATAACTCTTTCCATGTCCATTTCTACTAGTTTTGCCAATAATTCTCTATTTTTTCCCGTTAATACTATAGTGGTTACTTTACCAAGTTCATTGAATCTACGATAAAATTCTTGATCTTCTGGTAATAGCCCCACCCCTCCACCCATGACCATAATAATTAAATGATCCTTAGGCAGGTTTAATGATGATATACCTTTTTCCTTTATTAAAAACTCTTTTCTAAGGGGTATACCCGTTACAATTATCTTTTGTTTCTCAATACCTTTTTCTATCATCTTATTTTTTACATATTCTGTAGCTACAAAATATTTAGAACAGTTAGGTGCAATCCATTCCCATCCATGAACTACATCTGTAATACATGTAATTAATGGCATAGAAAAAAAACCTTTTTCTTTTAAATTTGAAATATAGTGTGAAGCCGTAGGAAAAGTTGAAATTATCATTTTAGGCTTAACATCTAATAAATATTTTTTTAATCTATTTAAATTATACTTATAAAAAAATTTATCTGTATATAAATGTTCATTTTGACTTTTTTTATAGTAAAAACGATTATATATCTCAGGACTTTTCTTTACTAAATCTATATAGAATTTATACATATTCTTAGATAGCTTAGGCATCAAAATTTGAAAAACATCTACAATTTCTATGTTTATGGAAGAATCCATATCTAATATATGTTCTTTAATTCCTTTGGCTACACTTATGTGACCTAGTCCAAATTTTGACGTCAAGATTAATATATCTATATTACCCGCCATAGACAGTACCTAATCTATAGTTGTAGTCTTGTATTAGTTTTTCTCCCAGTTTAAAAACCTTATCTAGGGAAAATTGTTGAGATAATTTTTCCATTCTTTTTCTCATCGCCTTTAAAATCTCAGGATTATCCATAACGGTCTCTATAGTTGCCTTTATATTATTTTCCTCTACATAGATTGCCAAGCCTTCTTTTACTAAGAAGTTTAAATTTTCTTTTTCCTGCCCTGGTATATAATATGGTGATATTATGGGAAGCCTTTTTGCTATAGCTTCAGATATTGTTAACCCTCCAGGTTTAGTTATAATAACATCAGAAGTTTCCATTAAGTAAGGAATTTCATTTGTAAATCCATATAACTCAATCCTTCCAGCATTAATTAAATCAAGATAATGATTTTCTATTGAGTTTCTTAATTGATTATTATTTCCACAAACCACTACAATATGAAAATTTCTTTCTAAAGATACGATATTTTGTAATACTGTTTTCATATTTTTTAGTCCCAAACTGCCTGCCATTAATAAAACTTGAAAACTTTCTTTTTTAATTTTCTCATACCTAGAATCTTTAAAGAATTCCCTTTTAATAGGTATGCCATAAGAATAAATTTTATCTCTCGACATCCCCCGTCTTTCTAAAGTTTTATTTGTATAGGCACTTCCAGTAATGTAGGCATCTACATTTGAATTTATATAAATATAGTGTGCTTCATAATCTGTAACTACAGAAATAAAAGGAATATTAATCATTTTATTGTCTTTCAAATGTCCTATAACACTTACTACAAAAGCATGAGTTCCTATAATTAAATCTGGATCTTCTTGCAAAATAGTATGGTAGATTTTTTGTGCCGCTATTTTAGTAAAAGATTTTGTGACAAACTTATTGATAATTTCATTATTACTAATCTCATAAATACTACCGTAAAAATTAGGAAATTTATTAATAAGAATTTTATAAAAATCCATAAAAATAGTCTCTGATACTTTATTTATCTCCTTTAATATATCTACTTTTTTTACTTTATAACCTCTCTTTGTAAATTCCCCCTCTAAAGATGATGCAGCTTCATTATGACCGCCGCCTGTAGCAGCAGTAAATATTAAAACCTTATCCATAATTAATCCCCCTATTTAGATGTTTTAAGTCACTTTTCGAGATATTTTTAAATCATCATTTAATTTTACAATATCACGCCTATATTAATATAACGTTAATTATAGATTAAAACTTCCTAATTCTTTATATATTTTTATTTTTTATGTATTAGTGTGCTATCCTCATAGTACACCAGCACTGCAATGTTTGTCAACTATTAAAATATATTGTAGATATTTAATAAATTCTCAAATAATTTTTATCAATGAAAAAACAGGAGAAACTCCTATTCTCTAAGGGGGCCTCTCCTGTTTTTTCTTTAATTTCCAATACTAACTTCAATTGCAATAGTAAGTGCCTTTACAATATAATCCAATGACATACTAGGTGCCATCCTCTTATCTATAACCTGTTCTGGTATATATGGTATATGAATAAATCCACCTTTTATATTTTTGTATTTCTTGTCTATATTATAGAGTAAGCTATACATAATATGATTACATACATAAGTACCTGCTGAATTAGATATTTCTGCTGGGATTTTATTTTCTTTTAGTTTATTCACTATTTCCTTTATTGGTAATGTTGAAAAATAAGCTGCATCACTACCTTCAAATATAGGTTTATCTATAGGCTGATTTCCTTCATTATCTGGTATACCAGCATCATCAATATTTATAGCTACCCTCTCAACACTTATCTTATCTCTTCCACCTGCTTGACCAACGCAAATAACTATATCTGGTTTCTCTTCTTCCAACGCCATTTCTAGTATTTCTTTAGATTTCATAAATACAGTAGGTAGTTCTAATTTAACTATTTCAGCACCTAATATCTTATCTTTTAGCATCTTAACTCCTTCAAGAGCTGGATTTATTGTTTCTCCTCCAAATGGTTCAAATCCTGTAACTAGCACTTTCAAAATATCTCCCGCCTTTCATTTTATCTCCCTAATACTAATATTATAACTTTTTCTATCTATTTTTAGGTTAAATTTTCTTATCTTATTAAATTCAAATCTATTACTATCTATTATATCTTTGATTTTATTAAATGTATTTTCATATTCTTTATAGATCTGATGAGCTTCTTCAAGAGATACTTTTTTAAATCTAATTAAATTCCCTGTTCCCATCTGACCCAGTTTTGATAGGTCTGGAGTTATTACTGTTGCTATCTTAGTATATCCTCCAGTAGTAGCCCTATCAGCCATCATAATTATTGGAGATCCATGACCTGGGACCTGAATAGAGCCGAAGACTATGCCATCAGAAATAATATCCGCATCCTTTTTATGAATGATCTTAGGTCCATCTAATCTATAACCCATCCTATCAGCTTCAGAAGTAATAGTATATTTTGAATTAAGGAAAGTTCCTATAGCATCATCAGTGAAATAATTATCCTGTGGCCCCATAATCACTCTAATGGTTTCTTCTTTTTTATATATAGGAAGAAATTTTTGAGGTAGATAACTTCCTGAATTATGTAAATCTCTAGAGCCTAGTTTTATCTCATCTCCAGTAACTAGCTTTCTTCCTTTATATCCTCCCAATCCACCTCTAGTAAAAGTAGATTTACTCCCCATTATATCTGGAACATTAATTCCTCTACTAAAAGCAATATAAGTTCTTACACCACTGACTAATCCAGAAAAACTAAGAATATCTCCAGCCTTAATTAAAAGACTAGTCCACATAGGTACACTTTCTCCATTAATCTTTGGATTCATATCTGCACCAGTAATACTAATTATTTCATCACAATAAAAAATAATCTCCGGTCCTGAGAAAGTAGTTTCTAGAGTTTCCGAATACTGATGATTTCCCACCAAGATATTAGCAGCTCTAGCAGCAAAATCATCCATAACTCCAGCTACAGGTATGCCAAATCTTTCGTATCCCCATCTTCCTTTATCCTGAATTGTAGTGAAAATCCCTGGTTTTATAATCTTAATTTTTTCCATGATTACTACCTTCTTTAACGATAATATTCACCTTATACTGATTTTTGTTAATCAAATCTTGTATTCTTAAATATTCTTTTTCTCCGATAGGGACAAATCTTAAATAATCTCCCGCATTTAATAATACAGGAGGACTTTCTAGTGGATCATAGAGTTTTATAGGGGTACGTCCTATGAGCTGCCATCCTCCAGGACTATCTATAGGATAAATTCCCGTTTGTTTGCCTGCTATGCCAGTGGAACCAGCGGGTATTTTAGTCCTTGGGACCTGAAGCCTTGGAGTCTCTATTCTTTCATCCATCCCCCCTAGATATCCAAATCCAGGGGTAAATCCCAACATATATACAAGATAATCTGTAGAACTGTGTATTTTAATAACTTCCTCTACAGTAAGATTATTATGATTTGCTACGAATTCAATATCTGGACCATATTCTCCACCATAAGCAGTAGGAATTTCAATAATTCTAACTTCTTCCGAATCAATATTATTTAAAGACTTTTCTATTTCCTTTAAGCTATCGATCAAATCCTTATAATCTATCACCATAGGATCATATATTATCTGTATTGATCTATAGGTAGGAACTATATCAATAATTCCTATTATATTTGACTCATCAATAGCCTTAACCATACTACGAACCTTAGCATTAATCTCTGGGCTGATACTGTTCCCAAATTCGACTATTATAGCCCTATCTCCTGCAATAATATACCTTACCTTTTCATACATAAGCTCCACCAACTTTTATATAAATTCACTTAGACTTTTAATTTGAATTCCATCTTTAATTAAACTCTCTCTAATATATTTCACAAAGTCAACAGCCATTGGATTATCACCATGAACACATATGGAATCTGCAACTATAGATATTTTCTTGCCGCTTATTGTAGTCACCTTTCCTTCTAAAACCATATCTTTTATTCTTCTAAAAGCCTCTTCCTTATCATGGATAAAAGCACCAGGTAATTTTCTATTAACTAAGGTACCATCATCATTATAACCCCTATCGGCAAACACTTCTTGAGCAACCCTTAGGCCCTTTTCTTCAGCAAGTTTAGCTATATAACTACCACTTAGAGCAAGAAGTATAATATCCTTGTCCACATCTAGAATACCCTCTATTATTGCCTCCGCTATTTCTCCCTTGACGGATGCTGTATTATAAAATGCCCCATGAAGCTTCATATGTTGAATCTTACCTCCATTTGCCCTAGCAAAAGCACTTAATGCCCCTAACTGATAAATCACATAAGCTCTAGCTTCCTTTGGGCTAATATCCATATTTCTCCTGCCAAAGCCCATTAAATCAGGATAACCCGGATGTGCTCCTATGGCTACATTATTATTTATGGCCCCCCTTACAGTATGTTCCATAATCAATGGATCACCTGCATGCCATCCGCAGGCAATATTAACAGAAGTCACATATTTAATTACCTCTTCATCCATACCTAAATTGTAAGAACCAAAACTTTCACCAATATCAGAGTTTAAATCTACAATACCATTCACACTAACATCTCCTCGTCAACCTAATGATTAAAAGATAACATATATTATTAATTAGTACAATAATTAAAAAAGTAGAATTAACAGTATTACACCTTATATACAAAAAATAGTTGCCTCATTATCTGAGACAACTATTTTAAGCTTCTTTTTTAATGTAACTATTATTTTTCTATTTCATACTTTGTGGAACTTCATCCATAGTTCTTTCTTCAACGTATAAACTTAAACTGTCTTTAAAAATCTCTTTGTACTCTTCTAACTTTTCTTGTGCTTCTTTATCTGAGCTGTATTGACCTAGTTCATATAAATATGTTCCATTGCTATCCTTCAATACTCTAAGGTCTTCTATTTCAAATAATATTTCTTCAATAATAGCAAACTCCTCTCCTCTTTCATAGGAACCAGTTCTTATTGAATATGTTTTTTGTTCTGAAACCTTTTCTGTATCCCTTGAAATTTGTACTTTCAAATAAGCAGGATTTTTATATTCCTCTACTTTGAAATCAACTGGTTGATTAAATACTATGTTAAATCTTTGTGCGGAATCATCTAAAGTCATCAATTCATAAACATCTTGGATATATTTACTCTTTTTTAGCTCTTCAAAATATTCACTAGCAGAAAGGCCCCTTGCACCAGATATAGAGAATGTCATTGTATAAGGCGATTCCTTATAGTCTATATTGAAAGATGGGGCTATTTCTTGGTTTTCTTCACCAAATCCACTAAAATTTATTATGATAACATCAGAATCTTTTTCTTGGTCTAGAGATATAAAATCAACATCAATTCCATCAGTTATCTCGCCACCTTGAGAACTTCCATTATTAAATTGAAGGATATTAACTAATGTTCCCAAAACAGGAATCCCTTCAAGGCTATTTGCAAAGGATGGGGAAATATTTACGCTTAAAGTAAATATTCCAACTGCTGCAGCTACTGATATAAAACTATTAATTATTCTTTTCTTATTTCTATTATTTTTTTTCATATAATTCTTCCCCCTTAATATTGAATTGCTGATTGTATCATCTAAAGCATTAGGTATTTTTATATCTGAATAAACCTTTTTTAAATCATCTGTGTTATTCTTCAAAATTTTCACCCTCCTCAAGTTCTATCTTTAAAAGTTCAATTGCCTTATAAAGTCGAGTTTTTACTGTGCTTAAAGGAATATCTAGAATTTCGGCTATCTCCTTCAGTTTCAAGTCTTGAGAATATCTTAGTACTATCACAGCCTTATGGTTATAGTCCAACTTTTCTAGAGCTTCTTTTAAGTCTATATTTTCCAAAGCATCATTTTTATTATGATAAATATTTTCCATAGTATCATTATCCAGATATAAAATTTTCTTAGATTTCTTTATAAAGTTTATTGAACAATTTATAACTATACGAGTAAGCCATGTATTAAAATATTCTGGTTGTTTTAACTTACCTATTGATATATAAGCTTTATATACTGACTCTCCTACTATATCAAGTGCATCCTGTTCATTGTGCACATAACTATATGCCATTCTATATAAATCTTCTTTTTTGCTATTTATAAGGAGACCGAAGCTTTCATCATCTCCCTTTATTGCTTTAAGAACTAATTTTTCCAGTGAAACCTCCTCCTTGCAAATAAAATATGAGCTCATTTTTATTATCTACTTATTAGACAACTATATATCCGAAAAAGTTTTATTAAATTATATTTTCCATATTATTACTCTTATATATGTATAGGTGATTCTTGTAAAGCAAAAAATAAAACAGACAGGAAAACCTGTCTGTTATAATACCTTATCCATTAAATTCAAGAAGTTTTTATATCCTATCTTTTCTATATCTTCTTTTGAAAAACCTCTTTCTTGAAGCTTGAGTACTAAATTATTACCTTTAGAAATATCTTCTATGCCTACAGTACCTACATAAGGGTCTTCAATAAAGGTATCTGAAGTATCATTTCCAATATACTCAAAGAAATCAAAACCCAAAGCAATGTGATCAATTCCTATGAGATTTGCAATATGCTCTATATGATTTATTAAATAATCAACTGTTCTCTTCTCACGATCTGGATGTACAAACTCATTGAAGGCATTGATACCTACAATACCGCCTTTTTCTCCAATAGCTTTTATCTGATCGTCAGTGAGATTTCTTGGAACATTACACAATGCTCTTGAGTTAGAATGTGATGCAATAAAAGGCTTTGTTGTCACATTGTAAATACCCCAAAAGGTCTTATCATTAGCATGAGATACATCTAAAATGATTCCTAATGACTCCATTATCTTAATAGCATCTTTGCCCAAGATTGTAAGTCCTCTATCTATATCTCCTCTAGCACCTGTTGCTAAAGCATTTTGTTCATTCCATGTTAAACTGGCATGTCTAAAACCTAATTGATATAGAGTATAAATAAATTCTATATCCTCACCAATAGCATTTAAACCTTCTAATCCTAATAATATTGCAAGTTTATTTTCATTAACAGCTTGATAAAAATCGTCACTATAATATATGACTTTCAATATATCTTGGTTTTCCCATATCTCACTACTCATAGCTTTGATGCTTTCTAAAAGTCTTTCCTCTGGTCTTTCATCATGGGGAGGATCGATCCATATAACAAAGATACCTCCAGCCATGTTCCCTTTTCTAAATCTTTCTAAATGATAATCTCTAATAATATTTTTTAAACCCATTTGTCTTTTTACAGTTACATCAGTCCATATGTCTCCGTGTATGTCAAATAACATAAGCTTCCTCCTAAGATAGTACACAGGAAGTCCCGTGCACTAGTTTATAAATATTGTAATAAATTGCCCATGAATATTCCTAAATAATTTCCTATAATATATCCAAATACACCTGCTAACATAATAGAGCTTATACAGCAAAGTTTACATCACAGCCAATAATTATTTTTATTCTTTTCGTTATCCAATTTTAGATTTATTCAAAATAAATACTAATACTTTCCATATTAATTAATATTGTTCTCAATTTCCAAGTATCCTCTGTACTAACTAATATATCTTTATTGTTGATCCTTATTCTATATTTGAAATTGTCTATTTATCATATAATACCATATATTTAGACGATCTCAATATATCCAATATTTTAAATATATTGAATATTGGTTTTGTACCATAAAATCTTAAGTACAGCACTCAAGTAGAAAAAATCCAATATCATCAATCGAAAGTAGAGCAAATCTAAGCTAGATGCTTTAGTAAATAATCCAAGTGAATCCATAAACATATTTACTGATAAAATGCTAGAAAGTTTTGAAAGTAAAGTACTCAATAAATTACCTAAAGATTTTCATTTCTTGAATTCCACTTAAGATATTAATATGATTTCTAAATATATTTCCAATAGATTTCGCAAAGAGTACTCCCCCAAATAGATTAATCAAATACTGATAAAAATAGGTTTCTTATACAAATATGACAGTATATTCCTACAAAAAGAAATCCAATAATTCAAGAATTTTTTAAAAAAGTTGCTAATCTATAATATATTATTGAAAGTACTTTAGATACAGTACTGTATGTGCAATATAAAACTGAAATCATAGTAGATTAAGTAGTTCATTAGATAACATGAATATGAAATATTTATATTACACCTTCCTCTATATTCAATACCATTGAATCCACAAGAAAATATACGAAGTAATCTGAAACTAAATCTCTTATTAAGAGTACCCCTTATTATAAATAATTTAATTTTGACCCTGTTTATCTACAGGAAATAATTAATTTTTATCTAATAAGAAAAATATATCTTACTCACTAAATAAAAATGCTCCTTTCTGATTTCAATCTTATTTCAATTCTCACAGAAAAGAGCATTTTTTCACTTAAGTATAAATTTAGTTATATTCCATATCTTATAGCACCAAATTCTTATGTTTACAATGTTATAACTAATATTAAGTATTGCATATAACGCCAACAGGAACATCACAGCCTGATTTAAGAGGAAATTCACAATTGAAATTCGTATTACAGTTTACGTCATTACATCGAGTGCTCTTACATAGAATATCTACCCCATCACAAAAAGCATTTAAGGAACCACATAAAATACCATTTGGACACCATACATTTGGGCATACTCCATTCACTGATGATGGCTGCACCATTCCTTTGTTATTAATATTAGGTTCTCTTACTATCTCAAATCCCATACTAACACCTCCCTCTTAAGTTAAGTACTTCAAAATTTAACAACTTTACTTTATTTTAAGAGCTAGCTTCAAAGTTTCGCTCTTAATTTTAAAATCATTCTGATGTCAATATTACCAAAACCGTCTTCAAATACTTACCTAATTCACGATTCTATGAATTAATTTCAAATGATTTCCCGCCAAAATAATATTACCTAAGATAATTATATTTTGGGGATTTTCTTATATTAGATAATTGGCTATTATCTACAACAAGATACTCTTTTCAATAAATTGATTATATATAAATTAAATACTAAGGCACTATATATGCTTTTTAGTATGATATGATAGAAGTTAGCGTTTATTAGTAAAATCTAATTATTCAAATCTTGTTTAAGAGTATCCAATTTATTACTTTATCATTAATATCCACAGAAACATTTCTGTCTATATTTATTACAAATTACTCTAACAAAATTGTCTTTAAAGTTTTTTATTAATACCCTAGATAATAGATGTTTCTTTTTTATATTTTAAAAAGATATTATCTAATAGCTAATAATATTTCTATTTAGAATAATATAAAAAGAAGCTGAATTTGTATTACTATTTTCTATAATATTTATATTGATCGAAGCTCAGAGAAAATTTTTAATTAATATACTAATTTATTATACTTTATTTTAAATCCTTATATCTTCTTACATTTACTAATTCAGCAAAATATTATTTATCTCTAGGCTCTCTATATTTTAGTGCATATCTCCTTTTTTACCTAGTCTATTCAACTACAGCTTTTGTTAATAAAGCTATCAATTTTCTTGATACATTATAAACATTATTCATATTAAGTGCTAATATATAATATATTTCATTTATCTTTGTAATTAAGATCCTGTAAATTAACTATTCAACAACATAAAAGAGTACTCGTATTTACATCTCATAAATATTATTATAAATATTTTTGTTTTATGTTAAGTATATATGACTGTCTCACTTCTTCACAATGAGTAGGGTTAAGATATGTATTTGGACACATCTTTCCATAACATATTGGAAAAATATTGCAATTAAAACATTCTCTTTCTAAATTATAGGACGTCCAATTAGATATTTTAACCTCATCCAATTCAAAGTCATTATCCTCTAATCTTCCTACCTCATTACTTGGTTCGTCGATAATTACAGAACATTTTCTTAATGTTCCATCATAATCAACAAAGAATGAATTAAATGAAGCAGCGTAACAACACATGCTAAATAGTGTTGTAAATATTTCAACGTTAGAATTATTTTTTAATTTATACTTATTCAATATTCCAAACAAATATTTATCGACATCATTTTGTGTGTCAATTAATTCAAGTTGATTAACTCGATCACCGCCCAAGTTACGTACATTTTCATAATGAATATAAAATCTCGAATCATTACCAAATTCCTTAGAGATATATTTATAGAATTCTTCAGCCGTTTCTAGAGATTTAGGCGTAAAGTTAGTACGGATGGTGACCATAAAAGAATGTTCACTATTTTTCATAACCTTGAGATTATTTATTATTTTATCCCACGTTCCTAATCCTCCTTCTAAAAAGCGTGTTTTGTTATGGTTTTCTCTAGTTCCATCAACAGTTATTTGGTAATTTGTTATTCCTCTTTCTATAAAACTTTTAAACATTTCAAAATTAAGTAAATAACCATTTGTAGTCATATTAGATTTTATAATAATATCTTCTGGTAATTCATTTTTAAGTTCGTCTAAAAATTTTAATACACTCCTAGATTCTAATGTAGGCTCTCCTCCAAAGAAAGATATTATAACTTCATTATATCCTTTTTCTAAGACCATTTGTTTTATAAAGCTTATTGTTCTTTTATAAACATCTTGACTCATAGTCTGAGAAGTATGATCCTCATAACAGTAAGTACAGCGGAAATTACATTGTCTAGTTATCATCATAATTACGTGAAAATAATTCTTCTTTGCATTTATGTAATTATAATTTACAATTCTTGACTCAATAATATCATCCTCTATAATCATCCTCATATCTTTAAGAGCTTTCTGTAGCTCTACATTAGGATTATATTCAAAAGAATTCCGTTTTGAAATAGAATCAAGAAAAGCTTTCTCTTCATCTCCATAAATTTTAATTACTGAATTATAAAGCGTATTATGTATCAAATAAATGTCCTCTTTAATTATAGTTGAATAATCTGATAATCTCATATTTTCACCTCATATAATATATTTAGATTATTTTATTAGGGCTCTCCTTAAACTAGTTAATTATCTCTTAAAATGAAAGATACTTAACTTATTAAAGCCAAAGAATAATTTCAACTTAAGTCTTCGAACTTAGCAAAGAATTTAAAATGGAACCTAGTAACTCTTTCACTATTACTTTTTGAAATATAGCTTTTTCTTTCAATTAAAATCTCTTATTAATAAAATAGAAATTTAACAAATTATGAATTTTCTTGATTTTATTATTATCACTATACTAGAATTAGCTCCATAATTGAAGCCAAAATTCTTGGAACAAGATATCTTGATATCAACTTGAATATTTAGAAAAGTTTAGATTATAGAGCTTTCTATAGTATTCATTCTTATTTATTAAATCCTCATGAGTTCCTTCTGCAATTATTTCTCCCTTACTCATACATATAATTCGACTCATCTTATAAGTAAATGTCATTCTATGCGAAATTATTATCATCGTGGCTTCATTCTCATCTTTAAGCAAGTCATCATACAATTTACTTTCAATATAAGGGTCTAGATTACTTGTAGGCTCGTCTAAAATTAATATATTAGACTTTCTAGCATAGCTACGAGCAATAGCCAGTCGTTGCCTTTCCCCTCCTGAAAATTCAACTCCGTTTTCCATTAACTGGCTGGTTATAGGAGTGTCTAATTTAAATGGAAGATTATTAATTTTATCTAATAGACCAACTTTTTCTAAATACTCATTAATATCATAATCTGATAAGTTTTTATTTAGTGCAATATTATCCCTAATACTAAAAGCATAAATAGAGTAATCTTGAAATAATACAGTAATAGCATTACGTAATGAATTAATACTATAGTCTCGAATATCAATATTATTTATATAAATATTTCCTTCATCAGGATCATAGAGCCTAAGTAGTAGTTTTATAATAGTAGTTTTGCCAGCACCATTTTCACCAACAATTGCTATTTTTTGATTCTTTTTAATCGTTAAATTTATATTTCTTAATGCACTGTTCTTTGAATTCATATATGTAAAGCTAACCGACTTAAATTCTATACATTCAATATCATCCACTCCCAGAGCTATATCTCCTGATTTCACGATATTTATATTGTTATTCATGAAATTTAAATAATCCTTAATATACAAATCATTTTTATATATCTCCGTATATACTGATAATAATTGTGTAATTGAATTTTTCAACTGTTTATAAGAGTTTATTCCAACAATGAAATCATCATACCATATAATTTTAGCTAACACATTATATGCAAAATAAGCAATAATAAATAAGTCTTCTGCTAGATTAATTATAGCTCGCATCGTAGATATTTTTGTTACTTGTACTGAATTAATTTTAGTATCATCTAGTATTTTATCTACTGTCTTATACTTTTTCTTAAATATAAAATCTTTCAATGTATTAACTCTAATATCCCTCATAAATTCAGGAATATGAAATAATCGATAAAGATAATTAATTTGACGATTATGATGAACCATCTTTTTTTGATATTCATATATCTTTTTACTAGTTTTATTATTTAGAATCACTTGAAAAATTGAGATAAAAAATAAAAGAAAAAGCATTTTTTTATTCATCCAAGATAGTATGGATGTGATAAAAAATATTTGAATTAAAGATGAAAAAATGTAAATAAAATTATTAATTGTATTCTGAACAATTGCACAACATTGATCAAACACAAGTAAATACTTGTCATAAGTTTCTGGTTGATCAAAGTATCTCAGTTCCATATTTATACTTTTATTAAGGAACATATCAATAATTTTAGAGTTCATTTCTTCGTTCTTAATAGTAGATATAGGGGTCAGCTTATAATCTATAAATATAATAATTAAATTAATACAAAAATACGCTATTAATATATACAATATACTAGTAAGTGATTCTCTTCGAATCATTTCCATCAATACTTTAGGAAGAATAAGACCAATATATATCATTATATTATTAAGCAATATATTTAAAACCTTAATAAAAAACAAGGATTTATCTAACAAAATACCTTCCTTTAATATAAGAAAAAAACGTTTTAGTACAAATATAAATTTCTTCATAAAACTCTCTCCACATATTCTACATCTAAGAATATTCCATAATTATTTTCTAGGTATTGCATATCCATAAGTAATAGGGAAGAAATATAGAAGAAATACCAAAATTACAAAATTAATTTTTTACTATATTTATATGTAATAATGATATCAGTGTTAAGGGATCATATAAATCTCCTAAATATTAAGAAAAACTTAAAATAAATCTTATTTAAATTTATCTATATCTTAAGGATTTTTGATAAAATACTATTGGAGAAATATATACTAAGAACTAATCTACTTTTGTTACATAATTTTATATACCATTACATTGCTTTCTATACTTCTATGCATGTCCGAAATTCATATTCTAATAAACCATTCATCTTCTAATAATCTAGCAAAAGATTCTATATGAGTATTGTTATTTAGGATTCTAAGTTGTATTCTTTAATATTCTACTTTTAGTCCTATATGTGTCTTCAAGCTTATGGTTAATAAATTATGAATCATTGGCTAGCATTGCTATTAAATCTGTTTCTTTATCCTTAGAGACATCTATTCATCAATGTTCTCTTGAGAATTATGACTATATATCCTAACATACATAATAACCCATATGGTATTCTTTTATATCATATACATCTATAAAATAAACTCCATAGAAGAATCTGTTTTTGCCATAAGTATAGCCATAATTTACATCTACTTCCTAAAAATCATTTGGTTCCGTAATTTTTCTATCTATTACTATTTTTATTTGATATTATAATATTTAATTCTTTATATAAACTATATATTTTTTATAATTAATTTGAATTTTCTTACTTTAACAATAGTTATATAATAACCAAATGCAAATGTCAATATGGAAATGACTATTTCCACAATTAGTTGGATTTAAATAACTTAACTTTCTTTCTTAAATAATCTAGAACTATATTCTCCATACTCTATTCTATTGACTAACTTCATTTATTAATCATTTCTCTATCTAAATCATTGTTCTATTAACAGTAAACCACTTGATTTTTTACTACATCTCTATCTATTTCTATTCTAAACGTAATTTTATTTACCTAATCGTATATTTATTTTTAATTAACAATTCTTATAAGTTTAAATTTCTTTACTAAAGATAACTTCTTTAAAATCTTTTAATATCCAACAAATTACTTTAAGGTCTGAACACATTTCTATTAACTTTTCTAATTATTCTTTTGATATTGACTTTGTATTTTATATGTTTTTATAAAGTAATTCTCTACTTATAGCTTTAATACTTTCAAGCAGCCTCTACTTTAATCTCTCATCATAAAAATGGTCAATCTATATAATAAATATACTTCTACTATATTACCTTTTTAAAATTTTCTAAATAGTCATCTCCAATAATGTTTTTAATCATTTTTGCTTTTTTAGCGATACCAGTCCATATCTCTCCATATATATCAAATAATATAGTTATCTTTAAAAACGGACAAGATTTTATCTTGTCCGTCCTTGATTAACTTTATTCCTGGGAATCATCTTCTTTTATATCTTCTGCATTCTCAGTATCTTCTACATTATTTTTACCATCATCACCATCTTCTACTTTATCAACATCATCATCGTTGTCTTTATCATCAATATCTTTATCATCTTTATCGTCTATTTCTATTAATCCTGTATCTTCATCATAATCAATTTCTAGCCCTAGATTTTCTATAATAAATCTTAGAGGTACATAAGTACGATTATTATACGCTGTTGAAGGAACTTCTAATTCAACTTTCTCTCCATTTACTGTGGCAGTTTTATTATCAAGATATAATACTATCTCCTTATCTCCCTTTGTAATAGTTACTTTCTTTTCTTCGGAGTTCCAATCTACTTCAGCTCCAAATCCCTGAGTTAATGCTCTGACAGGAATTAAAGTTCTTCCTTCTTTTACTACTGGTGGCGTATCGAATTTAATATCTTTATTGGTACTGATATTTTCTACTGGTATAACTATGATATCTCCATTTTGTTCTTTTAGCTCATCACTAATTTTTCTAAGTTCCTCAAGTTCTTCAATGCTATATCTATTTTTGACTACTTCTTTCATTAAATTTATAGTGTTTTTCATTTCTGACTTAATCTCTAATCTTTGTTTTTCTATTTCACTAATTTGAGTTTTAAGCTGCTCTGCAAGCTCTTTATTCCCATTGGTTTCAGCTTCCTCAAGTTGTTTTTCAAGCTCATCTTTTTGAGTTTCAAGTTCATCCTTTTTAACTTCTAAAGCATCTTTTTCTGCTTCTACTAAATCCTTTGCCTCTTTCCAAGACTTATCTTGTCCTTTCCCTGGATTGGATTTGTCATTATCCCCATTGTTACCATTATTATTTTTTTCTTTTTCCTCTTTTATCTTTTCTTCTTTTACCTTTTCCTCTTTTACTTTTTCTTCTTTTACAGGTTGCTTCCCATTATTAGAATTGTTTTTCCCATTATTTGCTTGTCCAAACACTGGTGTGGCAGCGATAAGGGCTGATAGAACAACTATTGATAGGATTGGTTTTAATTTTTTCATTTCAATTCCTCCCTTTATTTTTATGCACTAATGTAAATTAGTACTTATGTTTAATATAGATAATATCAAATATATTATTTCTATGATATAGTACTAAAGTGGGAAATTTAATCACAACACTTTATACAATTATAAAGCTATTTCCAAAAAATAAAGAAAATGGAGTAGAACGCAATTAAAATTAACAATTACCTTCTACTCCATTTTCTTTTCGCTATTTCTTAATTTCCTTAAACATCTCTGCCTGTTTCTTGATTCCTACTTCAGTAGCAAAACGCTCAATACTAGATGCACCAAAGAAACCGTCTACACCTTTAGTCCTTTGAAGCACATAAGCTGCATCCTCTGGCTCAGCAATAGGTCCACCATGACAAAGTATCATAATATCAGGGTTTATAGATTTACCAGCATCGCAAATCTCTTGAACCTTCTTTACCGAATCATCTAAAGTTAAAGCTGTCTTTGCTCCAATAGTTCCCTTTGTAGTAAGTCCCATATGGGCAACTAAAATATCTGCGCCAGCTTCTGCCATTTTCTTAGCCTGTTCAGTGTCAAATACATATGGAGTAGTAAGCATATCTAATTCGTGAGCCTTTCTTATCATATCCACTTCAAGATCATAACCCATACCGGTTTCCTCTAGATTCTGTCTAAATACTCCATCTATTAATCCTACAGTTGGAAAATTTTGTACTCCTGCAAAACCCTGCTCCTTTAACTGTTTCAAAAAAACATCCATAATTCGGAATGGATCAGTACCGCAAACTCCAGCAAGTACAGGAGTGTGCTTAACTACAGGTAAAACCTCATTTCCCATATCTACTACAATTTGATTTGCATCACCATATGAAAGAAGTCCTGCTAATGATCCACGTCCTGCCATTCTATATCTACCAGAATTGTAGATAATAATTAAATCTACGCCACCTGCTTCCCCGCTTTTTGCCGATATACCTGTTCCAGCACCTGCCCCTAAGATAATATTTCCTTTTGCTACTTCATCTCTTAACCTTTTAAGTACTTCAGCTCTAGCCATTATCTTATTCCTCCTATCTTATATAATTAATTATTAGCCTTCATAAACTCAACTAGTTTTTTCGCAGCTGTTACTGCAAATTCTTTATCATTAATGTCTAAATCTATCTCAATTAACTCTACTTTATTTTGATCAATATTTTTTCTAATAGTATCAAACAATATCTTATCTTCCTCTGGCCCATAGAATGGTTGCCCTTCTACATCAATCATAGAAACACCTCTAAGTGGAACTATTAAAGCAGTTGAACCCTTTGCACTATTTAGCTTTTCAGAAATTATTTCACCTAATTTTTTATTTTCTTCTACAGTAGTACGCATCAAGGTTACAGTAGGATTATGTTTATATAATTTTCTTCCAGCAAATTCTTTAGGAACAGTATCTATAGGACCAAAGTTTACCATATCCAAAGCTCCAAGAGATACGACCTGTGGAACTTTATGTTTTCCCGCTGCTTCTAATCTATGAGTCCCTGCAGCTAGAACTCCTCCAACCAATTCATCACACCACTCAGTTGTAGTTAAATCAAGTACACCATCAAAGAATCCGTCCTCTATAAGTCTCTCCATAGTCTTTCCGCCTGTACCAGTTGCATGGAATACCAATACCTCATAACCTTGCTCTTCCAGATATTCCCTAGCCTTATCTACACAAGGGGTGGTTACACCAAACATAGTTGCAGCAACCAAAGGTTTTTTCCCTATCTTTTCCTCATGTTCAAACTTTACCATTCCTGCAATTGCAAAGGCAGCATTTGTAAAAATCTTAGTGGAAATTGAGTTTAGACCAGATACATCAACAATCGACGGATACATCATAATATCACTAGTGCCCACATATTGCTGGGTATTCCCTGAAGCAACTGTAGATACCATAACCTTAGGTACTCCTATTGGCAAAGCCCTCATACCAGGCGTAACTAAAGAAGTCCCTCCACTTCCTCCAAAAGAAATTATTCCATGGAATTTACCCTCTGCATATAACCTTGGTATTAACTTTTCCATTCCCTTTGATAATATTTCAGTCCCTAATGCCCTATCCCTTTTGGCTGCAATTTCTTTAATATCAGCACCTACCTCTCTTGCAACCTCTTCATTTGATACATCTGTTTCGAACATAGGCTCAAATACGCCACAGTGTATTGTAAGAGTCTTTAAACCTAATCCTTCTAAAATATTCTTTACATAGGAAAATTCCTTTCCTTTAGAATCAAAGGTTCCTGCAATAGCAATGGTTTTCATCTAAAAAACCCCTTTCTTATTTAGATTCAGTATAATAAATTATACCCTAAATACATATTTTTTTGCATTATTCTGAAAATCTCCCTATAAAATAGATGGCTAGATCTTATGAAGTACCCCTCAAAAGTTAAACAATAAATTCGACTTTTGGATTGGACTGAACTCCTTTTAATATATGTATAAATTAGTAGATGGACCATTTGTCAATTCTACTTAATCCGGTTCAGTCCAAAATAGCTTAATTTAATGTATACAACTTTTTAGGGTCAAGATCATTAGCGGGTGGTGTTCATAAGCAAAAAATCCTACAAGAAAATTTCTTGTAGGATTTTTTGCTTATGATATTTAATTATTAATATCAGACTTCTTAATCATAGTTGATAAAATTATATATACAACCATAGATATTAATATTGAATTTATGGCCGTAGAGCCGAATTTAAATATATATGAAAATAATCCGCCTACAATTACTGAAATGAAAGCAATTGGCTTTATTTTTTCATATTCATGTTCTCCATCAAACTTATATTTTTCTTGCTCCTTTAATATATAATAATCAGCTATTAATACACCACCAAAAGGAGGTAAAAATGTACCTAATAACTCTAAGAAATAAATAAAATAATTTTGTATACCAAACGTGGCAACTAAAGTGAAAATAATTCCACAAACTGCAGTAATCTTATGCTTATTAATTCCAGGCTTTATATTGATAATTCCTAAAGCAGCAGAATATAAGTTATTATCGTTACTTGTCCACTGCCCAAGTATTACTATCATCAAAGCCATGGTTCCTAAACCTAAAATGATTAAGCCATCCATAATAGTTGATGCCATAGTAGCTTTTGCTATTACTAAACCACCCCAGTTAGCAACTGCAAATATTATCATAGCAATAACAATACCAATTCCGTTATGCTTTGGTGATTTAGCATATCTAGAAATATCTGGCTGTAAAATAGCTCCAGTAATCCATCCACCTACAACTATAGTTATACCTATTCCTAAAGATGCTGGATTATCAATACTAGATTGAATAATAGCACTATACCCATATTGGTTGATGGCATGAATACCAGAATATAGACACATACCCAACAGCAAAGGAGATGCAATCATACTCAAAGCTGTCATACCTTTAAAACCAACAATAGCTGTGGACATCATCAGTATGCCACCCCATAAAGTAGCTATTTTAGGATCTGCCCACTTTGCATTAGGTACTAATAGGTGAATAGTTTCCCCAAAATATCCACATTGATAAGAAAACCAGCCTAACATTGAAATGGCAAATACTAAGCCTACAATCTTTGACCCTTCTCTTCCAAAGGGTTTTCTAGCTAACATTGAAAAAGAAACACCTTTGCTGGCACCAATGCCTCCAGTAAAAGTTGCTATAATTCCAAGAATAATACAACCTATAACTATCGATAAGACTGCATCTCTATAAGACAATGTTTGAGCTAAAGATGCCCCTGTATAAAGTGTAGACATAGCTACCGCCATTCCAGTAGTAACTACCGCAATATTTATCTGTGAGCGTCTTTTATTACTAGGTACTGGTCTGTCAGGATAATCATAAAATTGGTCTTCCTTCTCCTCATTGTATCTTAACTTATCATCCACTTAGTTACCCTCCTATTTTAAAGTTTATAGTCAGCATAAGTAAACTTAAATTCTGATATAGGTTATCTCAATATATTCCATCAAGATAACCTTATCAATTAAAGACGTTCTTCTATAGGCATATAATCTATATCATATCCAAAGTATCTTGGTCCTAGTACTCCAATTCCCTTTTCTGATTTAAATATTTCTCTTGCTTTTAAACCAATGACACAAACTTCATCACCAATCTTTAGTACTGGATTAGCATATGGTTCACCAGTTTTAGAATCTACTACAACAATTATATCAGGACTTGTTATAATAGGTTTATCGTTTTCCCACATTATATGATTTTCGTTTTTAAACCAGATTTTATATATATTATCCTTAAACCCTTCCTTACCAGTAATGGTATGAGTTCCCCAGTAATATCCTAGTTTGTCTTCAGTATCCTTTCCAGTTACTGTACCTTTTGCTAATAGGTATCCATCTAATTTTTTAATTATTTCATCAATAGGGTTAAGATCTTTTTCTCTGGATTCTCTTATCATCTTTCCTAATTCATAACATTCAGTAAGAGTACCAGGGATAATAATTTCTTTCATCTCTTTACCTGTCATTAGAAATCCAGCTTGGCCAGCTAATCCATATGCTCCTGAAGCTATTAGTTTTCCTATTCTCTCTACCATTCTATAGTTAATAGCCTTATCAATTATACAAATGTTATCAAATTCATCTACAGATGCTACTGGCCATAAAACCTTTCCATTTATATAAGGTGTTGTCTGCAAAATTTCTGGTATAGCTCTTCCAGTATAGTCTCCATCTACACAAGGGATTCCATTTAATATACCAGCAGCCAAAGGTCCTGGCGTATTAGCTCCACCTAATTCAATAGGTACCACAGCTCCTATTTTCTTCCCTGTATACTTTGAAAGTTCAGCCACTGCTTTACCTAATCTCTCTTTTTCCTTATTAACAGAATCAGTTAATCCAAATCCTTCCATTTCCTTTTTTACTTCATCTGTATGAGGAGCAATAGAGCCCATTAAAAATGGACATACTGTTATAGCATCATCATCTATTTGATTTACATCAATCCATCCAACTTTATTTCCCTTTTCGATTTCCGACATCAATGAGTCTATTCCATTACTTGGTAATCCTCCACCACCAGTTCCATAAAATGTACAACCTCTTACGAAATCTTCTACTTCTACCCTGTTTGTTAGACTTTTTGTTGCCATTATTTAAGCCTCCTTTTAATCACTTATCTTATGAATTTACCTTATTTATTTTTCTATGGTATAATCATACTATAGTTTAAAATGTGTATGTGCACATAAATTTTGATATTGTCTGTGCTACATATACATTCATGTATTATCTAACTGAAGTAATCTTTCCATGTGATTCGTACTGAAAAAGATATAGTAGTATGATAATGATATACTTATACAAATAAACTATATTAAAGATTAATTCTTTGGCTAATCTAAATCATTAGGAGTGATCTTATGCTTGAGTTAAATGAAATAATGAAACTAGATATTATGAAAGGAGCAAAAATTTTATCTGGCCAAAAAAATCTAAATAATAAAATACGAAGTGTAAGTGTATTAGAAATTCCCGAAGCAACACCATTTATAAAAGATTCTGAATTATTGATATCTGCCTTTTACTCCATACGTACAGATACAAAAAAGCAGATAGAAGTTATCAAGATGTTAAAAAACGTCGGGGCAAGTGGTCTTATTTTATCTCATGTAGGATTAATACTAAATAGAGTTTCCCAAGAACTTATAGATATTTGCAGCGAACTGGATTTTCCTCTTATTTTAGCCCCAGCTGATTTAGCCTATATTGATATTATTTCACCTATTATGGATACTCTCTTATATAACCATAATAAAGAATTAAAACAGACATTGAGAATATATGATGTCATGTCAGAGACAATAATAGATAAGCAAGATCCTACAAATATTTTAGAGACACTTTATGACCTAATAAATAGACCTATACTCTATTTTGATTGCAATCAGGATTGTGTCTTTCAGAAAAGCATTGATAAAGAAAGCAAAGAAGTAAAATCCTTTATTATAGAACAAATAAATAATAATTTTAATACCTTTCTAGATAAAAAAGATGTATATATCAATCATAAAGATGGAGCAATTCAATGGCTACTAACACCTATAATAAGTAATTTTAGATATTATGGTATATTGGCAATCTTCCTTACTAAAAAATTAAATGATTTAGATTGGATAGCAATTAATCAAACTAAAAACTTCATCTCAATGGTAACCTTAAACAATATAAATAGAAGGGATTATAAAATATCCGTAAAAAAGGAATTTATTATTGACTTAATAAGCAAAGAGCCAGTTAATGAAGAAATGACTATAAAAAGAGGCTTAGGACTAGGCTATAATATTGACCTATTAAAATTAGCCATTGTAATAGATATATATGACTTTAACTCGTTATCAGAAAATAGATCTGAATCCTATTTGATTCAACTTAAAAAAGATATTTTCCAAACTGTTGAAAATAATATCTCTATGAAAGTTGATGAGTACATTATTATAGACTATAGTGATAAGATTATTTTATTATTATATAAGGATATAGATGAGAAAACCACAAAGGAAAAAGCCCTTAAAATAAGCAATTATCTTATAGAAAAAATAAAAACTACAAATAAGATTGATGTTTCTATTGGTATAGGTAAATACTATGAAAAATTTAAGTATATCTGTAAAAGTTATAATGAAGCACAGACTGCAATAAAAATCTCTAATAAATTATTTTCAGTACCTCAATGTACTTCCTATAATGAAATTGAAATATATCATTCTATCTTTGAAAATGCAGACCTTCACTGGGTAAATAAAATCATCAAGGAACTATTTGGTAAGCTTATAGAATATGATAATCTAAATGACTCAGAACTTTTATATACGCTAACCAAACTTCTAGAAAATAATCTTAACACACAAATGACAGCGAGAGAATTATTCATCCATAAAAATACAATAGCACAACGAAAGAATAAGATCATAGAGATTCTAGAGGTAGATCCATTTACTTATCCTAATATAACAAAATACACTTTAGCAGCCTTGTTGTATAAATATTTTCATAATAATTCCTAAGCAGCAACTAACTATAAATTCATAATTTAAAATTTGATGTGGATTAATCAATAAGTTTGACAAATCTTATTAAATAACCTTAGTTCTGCAAAAATAAAATTGTGATTGAAAATGATATAGAACAATGAATATGGCATAAATTCCTAGTCTGCATTAAATAAAAATTACCATATGAATATATAATGAAGGACCAAGAACTATGCCATATCCAACTACAAATAACTTGCTTCTTTCAATAATTTAATTTGAAGAAAATTAGTTTCTGTGCTTACTCATATCTTAAGGCTTCTATTGGATCTAACTTAGCTGCTTTTTTAGCAGGGTATGATCCAAAGAATATACCAATAAATAATGAGAAGCTAATACTTATAATCGCTACCCATGGCGAGAATATAAATGGAACGGAAAATACTAATGAAATAATTAATCCGATTGCTGTTCCTAGAAGCAGACCGATTGTACCGCCTATAAATGAAATGATTATAGCTTCTATTACAAATTGAAGCTGTATATGCTTTCTTTTCGCTCCTAATGCTTTTTTTGTTCCTATTTCTCTTGTTCTTTCTGTAACTGAAACAAGCATTATATTCATTACACCTATACCTCCTACTAAAAGAGATATACCTGCAATTGCTGATATAGCCATTGATATTTTCTTTAAAGTCTGAGTTACCATTCCTATCATAGATGACATATTACTTACTGCTACCTTCCAATCTTCATTATATTCATATAATGAGTCAAAGTGTTTTTGTAGTGCTGCTGTAAAGTTTTCTATATTCTTTGCATCTTTACCTATTACAGTTATAGATGAGTGATTTTTTTCGATCATATCTTCTTTTGCCGTTGATAGAGGAATATAAAATGTTGTTCTCGTATCCTTTTCAGCCCCCATACCTTCCATAGATTCAGAATTATCCTGCTTATAAATCCCTATAATTTGAAATAATTCTATAGAATCTTTCGAATATACTTTTACATCTCGTCCCAGAATGTTTTCTTCATTAGGAAATAAACTTTTTGCGAACAAATCTGATACAACAGCAACATTGTTATAGTTCTTAATATCCTGATTTGAAATAAAATTTCCTGAAATCATCTTAATTGAATTTGCTTTAAAATAATCTTGATTTACACCTAAAATAGATATATTAGCATATTCATCTCCGTCTCTAGCCTGTGCTTGATTTTTTTGCTGACTTATAGATATTCCTTCTATATCATTTGGAAATTTATTTATAATTTCTGATATCATACTGTTACTAATTAAATCATCCGATTTTGGTTTAACTGTATTATTTTGTGCCTCATTAGAATCTCCTATGCTTAAATCTTCATAAAATATCATGTCTGAATCTTTTTTTTGAATATTAATAAATATATTTCTACTACCAAAACTAGATAATTCTTTTGCTACTGATGATGTCATTGCTTTACCTATAAATACTATTGAAGTTATAGACATAATACCAATTATTATTCCTAGCATGGTGAGTATTGATCTTAATTTATTAGCTCTTAAGGATGCCAGAGCTAGTTTAATGTTTTCTTCAATCATAGTATCACCTTTTGTAATTTATCTTTATTATTTAAATAGTCTGAAACTACTAGGCCATCTCTAATTGTAATTATTCTATCTGTTTCTAAAGCTAATTCTTCACTATGTGTTATTATTATTACTGTTTTCTTTTCTATTCTATTTATTCTTTTAAATATATCCATTACTAAGTTTCCTGTTTTTACATCTAATGCACCTGTAGGTTCATCTGCTAATAGTATAGGTGGATCATTTGCTAAGGATCTTGCTATTGCTATTCTTTGTTTTTGACCTCCAGATAATTCATTTGGTAGATGATCTAATCTATCATCCATCTCTACAGTTCTTAATAACTCTATGGCTCTTTTATTCCTAGTTTCTTTGTCTATTCCTCTATATAACATTGGTAACTCTACATTTGATAAAGCAGTAGATCTAGGAATTAAATTGAAGTTCTGAAAAACAAATCCAATCTGTTCATTTCTAACTTCTGATAATTCATCATCTGTTAGAGATGCTATAGGTATATTATTTAATAGATACTCTCCTTCTGTTGGTTTATCTAAGGCACCTATAATATTCATAAGAGTACTTTTACCTGAACCTGATTGCCCTACTATTGAAACAAATTCTCCTTTTTTTATCGAAAGATCAATTCCTTTTAATACAATTAATTCATTAGGCTGACCACAAAAGAATTTTTTCACTATATTAGTTAGTTCTATCATTTAAAATATACCTCCTGTAGCCGTATTTTTTATGCTTTTTTCACTATCTTCATTTATATTCATTTTTATCTTCATACCTTCTAATAATTTATCACCTATTATTTCTACCTCAGTCTTAGTTGATATTCCAATTTCAACAGGTATTTTTTCATCTTCAATTGTATAGATATAGTTTCCGTCATCTTCTTTACTTATAGCAGTGACTGGAACAGAAAAAGCATTTTCTTTAGAATTAACTACAATATTTAAAAATGCATTCATGCCTGGCTTAATTTTAGAACTAATACTATTTGGCTTAGCATTTATCTCAAATTCTACAACTGGTGATCCAATTGGACTCACAGCTCTAGGTGATATAAATGTGACACTACCTTCAAATGTTTCATCTCCTGATGCTAATGTTGTTATAATAACCTTTTGTCCAAAATTTACTGATGAAAGATTGTGTTCTTTAATATTTGCTTTTACATGAACATTATCTAGATCTTCAACAACAAATAAAATATCATTTGACATTGTGCCTACTTCTGCTTTAACCTGTGTGATAATTCCATCTCCAGTTGCTATTACACTACCTTTTTCTAGCTGTGACTCTAGTTTTTCTAAACTTAATTTATTTACATCTCTAGATACTGTAGATATAGTTTTATCTTTTGCTTGTTTTACTGTATTTTTTGCATTTTTTAAATTATTGTTTAGGCTTTCTAATTGCTTTTGATTTCCCATAAGAGTTCTTTTTGCATTTTCTAAGTCATTTTCATTTGTTTTTATATATTCTCTAATTGCGTTTTCTTTATCTAATAAAGCTTTTTGAAAGTTATTTTTTGCAATAACCAGCTCATGCTCAGCATCTTTAATTGTATTTTGCAATTTTACATATTCTGCTGATGCTGATTTTAAAGCTTCTTGTTTTGCTTTATTCATTCCTGATATAGCCTTTCTATATTCTCTTTCTAAATCATCAATCTCATTTCTTACCTGATCATAAGTTTTTTCTATAGTTTTTATATTAGATAATATTGTTTCGTTAGAACTTTTATCAAATTCATTCTTTGCTCTTTTTAAGTTTTCTTTTGCTCTCTCTAGTGTTATACTTAATTCATCTAATTCTTGTTTTGCTTTATCCTGAGCTTCTTTTATATCATTTAATTTTAATGTTATATTATCTATCTCTTCTTGAGTACTCTCTGGATTAGATAATATAGATTGATACTCATTATAAATATCATTATAAGTTTTCTGTATATTTAAATATTCATCCATCTTTTTATTATAACTACGATTAGCATCATCAATAGCAATTTTATTATTATATTCATCAAATACTGGTCTTTCTCTATTTTGTGAACGAATATCTTTTCTAAGATTAGAAAGCTCTGTTTTTTTTCTTTCTAGTAATATGGCTTTCTCTGAAATATCATTTCTATAAGAAGAATCATCAAACCTATCTAAATTAGCCCTAAGATCTTTTTCTTCTTCTTGCATTCTTTTTATATTTCTTCCTTGATTCTCTACTGCTATTTTAGCTTCTTCTATAGCAAAATCATATGAGTATGCGTTAAATGGTTCTTTTACTTTTTCTTCTATCTTTTTTAAATCCTTTTCTGCATTATCTGTTTGAATTTGTTGTTGTTGTATTGAAATTTCAGTAGACTCTAGCGATGTATTAGCATTAGCTATACTATTTTCATTTTCTTTTTTACTTTCCTTTAATGACTCTAATGAAGATTTATAGTTTAGTTTAGCTTGTTGTATCTCTGTTTCTATTGCACTTGTATCTAAAACTGCTAATACATCTCCTTTTTTTACAGTATCTCCTACTGATACAAGTATTTCTTTTACTGGTGCATTTAGAGTTGAAAAAATATTAGTCTTATTATCACTAATAACAACACCTGAAGTTGATATTCCATTAACTAAACTCTTTCTCTCTAATGTAATACTCTCTGTATTATTTACTATCTGATTTTTTGTGTTTTTCTTTAAAAATATCATAGTTACTGTACTTATAATTATTAGAAGTGAAACTATAAATATAACTTTTTTCTTGTTTTTTTGTACATAGACTTCAATATTTTGCATGATATCCCCCTATTTATTTTACTTTTATTTTCTAGTTTAATTATAAAAAATTAAAATTAATATCTTCTAACTAAAATATAAACAAAATATAAACATTAAAATAAATAAAAAACGCTGATAATCAGCGTTTTAACTTGTTAATATTTAATTTATTCCGACTATTATATCAATAATTTTTAAACCTATATCCTGCCCCCCATAATGTTTCTATATATTTGGGATTTAATGAATCATCTTCTATCTTATCTCTTATTCTATTTATATGAACAACTACTGTTGCTTCATCTACATATGAATTTTCTCCCCATATTTTGTCTAATAATTGTTGTTTATTAAATACAATATTTAGATTACTGGCTAAGAAATGTAGTAGCTCAAACTCCTTGTTAGGTAAAAATATTTCTTTTCCTCTAATGTATACCTTTCTTGATTTCACTTCTATTGTTAAATCTCCTCTGATAATTACATCTTCTTCTTTCATTGTGCTTCTCGTTAATAACTCATATCTACGAATATGTGCACCTACTCTAGCTACCAGTTCTGAGGGTTCAAATGGTTTTACAATATAGTCTGTGGCACCCATACCTAAACCTTTAATTTTATCTAAATTCTCATTTTTTGCCGTCACAAATAATATTGGTATGTCATGATGTTTTATAAGTTCCTTACAAACTTCAAATCCATCCATATTTGGAAGCATTATATCTAAAACAATTAAATCGTATAAATTTTCATCGGCTTTTTTTATTCCATTTTCTCCTGTATAACATATATCTACTTCATATTGATTTGCTTCTAGATAATCTTTCTCAAATTCCGCTATCTTTTTATCATCTTCTATAATTAACACTTTTTTCAATTATATCAATTCCCTTCTTCTATAACCTTTAACCCTGCTTTAGGCAAACTGATAATCAATTCTAATCCATCATTATATTTTTCATTTACTCTTATACTACCATTATGTGCATTAACAATATTTTTGACAATAGCTAGCCCTAAACCTGCACCTCCTGTTTGCTGACTTCTTGATTTATCAGCTCTATAGAATGGATCAAATATATTAGTTATTTCATCGTTAGTTATTCCCATACCATCATCAGCAAAAGAAATATTATATAGCTCGCCATATTCTGATAAAGTAATATATATATTACCTATACCATCTTTCTTATATTTCGCACTATTTTTTAAAATATTTAATACAACTCTTTTAAAATGCATCCAATCTATCTGAACTTCTGCCATTTCTAATTCTGTAATAAAATGTATATATATATTGTCTTTACTAAATTCCGACCTAATTTCTGATATACATCCTTCAAAAAAATCAACTAAATCAGTACTAATAAAGTTAAAAGACACACCGTTCATATCCAATGTGGAGTATAAAAAAAGTTCATTTATCATCTTACTCATTTGGTCTGCTGTTTGGTTAATATTTTCTAAATACCTAATTTGTTTTTCTTTTGTATCTATAATCCCTTCTAATAATCCTGAGGTAAATCCCTTTATAGATGTAAGTGGAGTATTAAGATCATGTGTTATTCCTGCTATTAGCTCTTTTCTATTATTTTCATATCTTTCTTTTTCTTCTTTAGAATTAAGTAATTTCTCTCTCATATCATCAAAATCTTTACACACATCTCCAAATTCATCATCATTAAGATAATCAATTTCAAAGTGTAAATTACCCTCTTTAATTTGATTTGTTCCTTCTCTAAGAGCGTTTAAAGGTCTTAAAATTGATCTTAAAATAATAAATGTCATTACAGATGTTGTTAAAATAACTGCACTAACTATAGCCACTAAGACAAATAATATAGTTTTCATTATAAATTGTTTATCTTTTGCAATAGTCTCATTCTGCTCTTCTAAAGTTACTCTCGTCTGTGTACTAACCATATATAAATAATTAATATTATCATTGCTGCTACTATCATTTCCAAATAATTTTATACAACTTGCTTCTCCTGATTCATTTATAATAGTGTATTCACTTTTATTTGCATTATTGAAATATTCTCCTATCACCTTATCTGAATATTCATTATAATTTTCACTTTCATAACTTGTATCATTATCAAGTATAAGCTTTACTGAATATCCCCCAGCTTCAATTTCCTTTACATTTTCTATCACCTTTTCAAAGTCTTCTTCTAAGATATTCTGCTCTATTCTTTGTATGATTTCAAAATGATCTTCATAAACAAATCTTTCCTCTACTGCATTAGATGCAATATATAATGACAATATTCCAATAACAACTGGCAATAAGAATGTTAACAAATTAGATATAACAACCTTTTTTCTTATAGACATTTTATCCTCCTTTGTAAGCTATATATGTTATCATCTTATTTATTTAATTCTTTACTTTAAAACTAATATTATCTTATAACTTGTTTATTCTATATTATCTTTATCCATATATCTTATTATTATAAATATCAATATAACTGCAACTACTGCGTACATAATATAGTTCATACTATTAATTAACTAAACTATTTTTGATATCAGTTTATGTTTACTTAAATCAAAGGCACTAGATAAATCAATTATAAAATTATATGTAGCATGAACATATACCCCTTTAAATATTTTATAGTATATAAAATAATATTCACAGTATAAACAAGATATCTTTCAAAATTTTTAACAATTATACCATATTAAAAAATTTAAATCTATAAAAAATACGGAGAGAGTGCATTCCTCATTAGAATACCTCTCTCCGTCCAACTTTTTGGGGTCAGATCAGTTAAACCTTATCTCGTGCTTTTCACTTTAAGCTTTTTTATTTAGCTCTATTAATTACTTTCTACAATTGCTCCCTTAATTTCTCAAAACTATAATGATTGAATCAATCTTTCTGTTGATATAATATATTTTGGTATAGCAGCTCTTATGGTTTTTTTAGGATCTACAACTTGAGATATTTTTAAATCTACAGCCAAACTAGTTAAAATATAAGCATCTTCCCATTCTAATCCTAGAGCACCCTCAAGATATTTTACCGTTTCACTAGTAGCTTCATATAGAGCAGAGTCTAAATTATTACCGGAAGCAATAACCATAGTATATCCATCTGTTTCAAGTAAAGGCCACTTAACAGTTTTACCTTTAATTAAGCTTATTTCCAGTGTAACCTCTGCTGGTACTTCTAATCCCGTAAAGCAGATTTCTCCATCTCCCATAATTGCATGACAATCACCTAATGCCAACAAAGCACCCTTTTGATTTACAGGAAAATACAATGTAGACCCAGCTGTGATATCATTAGTATCCATGTTACCACCATGTTTCCATGGACTATCAGTTGGCCATTCACCATCTTCTTTAGAAGGTGCTACTCCAATTACTCCTATCATAGGTCTTATAGGTAACTTTACCCCATGGAATATTGCATACCCATCCTCAATATTCACAACTCTAATTATTGGTTTACTAACTTGATCACCAAGTACACCTTCATTAGGTACTACTGCACAAACTCCTTTATTAGCAACATCAATGCTAATAACTTTTACTTGAAGTAAATCCCCTTGTTCTGCACCTTCTACATAAATAGGTCCTGTAGCAGGATTCAATCTATCATAGTCAATTTCTGTTAAAACTTGCTCTTCATTATAGATTTGTTGAAAGAAGCAGTCATTTGTCTTTACCTTGATTACATCCCCAGGGGAAATTACCTCCACATGATCCATTAAATTTGTAAATTTGTAAATAACTTTGTTTCCTGAAATTATCTTCATCTTTATCTCCTCCACATCTATATCAAAATTTATACTTATTACTTCAAAAAGACAGGAGAAACTTCCCCTGTCTTAGCTCTTATTTACTCAAGGCTATTGATATCATCAGGTGTTAGTGTAATTAATTCGTGCTTATTAGGATGTTTCTTTCTATAGGATTCCATCAATAAGTATAATACAGCTCCAATAAAACTATATATGATAAGTGAGATATATCCACCTATTGCTAATTCCAAAGATGATCCTATGATTATCCATACAGATACTATCATTCCTAGAATGAATAATAGATTACCTCCTGGTGCCTTATAAGGTCTTTCCCATTCAGGAAACTTCTTCCTTAGAACCATTGCATCCAAACAACATATAAAGTATACCAACCCAGCTGCTATACAGGAAACTGCATAAATATATTGAACCCAGTTATCTCCAGTAAAGAGACAGAAGAAAACTGAAAATAATAATACTACAAAATTTGCCACTATCGGCTGTCCATGCTTGTTTAGTTTGGTGAAAGCTTTAGGTAACTGATTTAGCTGAGCAGCTCCATATAATACTCTTGCTGATGATACCCAAAATCCCATCAATGTAGTAAATGCATGTAGTATACCTGAAACTATAGCTGCTATACCAACTATTTTAGGTAATCCAAATTTAGCTACAAGCTCTGGTTCTGGTAGATTCATACTTGCTATTTCTTTCCAAGGAGCCATACCACCTATTGCTAATACAATGATAAAATATAGAATCGCAGGAACAAACAATGATGACAGAATAATCTTCCATATTTTCTCTGGTGGAAAGTTTGTTTCTTCTATCATTGTGGGAGTCATTTCGAAGCCTATAAACTTCAAGGAAAATACTGCAAATGCTATAAATATCCCATTGAATCCCCTAGGAAACATACCACCATGAGAAGAAATATTATCAAATGACCAGTTTCCACTAAAGAAAAAAGTTCCAGCAACAATTAATGATATAACTACCATTGTGAAGAAAAATATACTAGCCAATCTTCCTGTAAATCCTATGTTAAAATTAGATAGTATATACCATAAAACTATTATTCCAATAGCAACCCAAACTACCATATGAGCTGGAATAGGAATAAAAAAATTAAGTGCTGTTATAAAAATAAATGCCATCATAGGTGGCTCCACGACTTGTATTAAAAACATCATCCATTGAGCTGCCCAACCTGCTTTATGACCAAATGCATTGGTAGTCCAGATATCAACCGCAGATGAAAATGGTAACATTGCAGTAAGCTCCGCAAAAGTTAGACCTACAGGTATTAACAGTACAGCCAGAATAGGAAATATAATTGCTGCTCCTGCTCCAGTTACAGAGAACCAATAAGGAGCCTCAGCAAGCCAACCGCCGATTACTGCTCCTGAAGCTATAGCTATCATTTGCATAAAAGATAGATTTCTTTTTAATTTTACATCTGACATATTAATACCCCCTATAATTATTTAATAACTTCTAATCGCTCGTCTGTGTTAATAACATGGCAGTAAATATTATTCAAGATTTCCATCTCATAATAAAAAGATACATGCCTATCATTTACCCTCATAGATAATTCCTCCCTTTATTTTAATATAATTACTACCTAAACAATTACAAATTGTTGATGCTTTGTTGAATACATAATTGAATTTTTTTATTATTCTAAATATATTGTAACATCTCTAGTGTCGATAAATCCTTTACATATATTTTCTTTTTTATATCTTAATATCATATTTTGCAAATCAAAAGTATGAAATAGCAAATCTATAATATGTTGATATGTATATAAGCAAATGATAATCTATAATTAGAGACTTTATCTGTTAAATATATCTTCTTCAAGGAGGGACAAACATAATGTATACAGTATTAATAGCAGATGATGAAATTATTGAACGAAATTATCTAAAAAGCGTTCTCAAAAAACACTCTGACGAATTTACTCTAGTTGGAGAAGCAACTAATGGGGAGCAAGTTATCAATATAGCTTTTCAAAAGAAACCTAATATTATAATTATGGATATTAATATGCCTCTTCAAAGTGGGCTAATTGCTGCCAAAACTATAAAGACAAAGTTCCATAACACCATTATCATCTTAAATAGTGCTTACTCAGAATTTAAATTTGCACAGCAAGCCATCCATTATGATCTTGATGCCTATTTATTGAAACCTGCTAGTGAAAAAGAAATACTTGATACAATGATTAATTCTCTTCACAGAAAATGTCTGAAAGGACAAGTCATTGGTGACTATTGTAATGTCTCAAATACTTTAAACAATAAATATCCTTATACACTAGTAGACAGATTAATCAATTCTATCTTCACAGAAGATTTTGAACTTATTAGGTTTAACACTCTTAACTATCTTGACTTTTTAAATTCTCAGCAACATAATTTAGAAGAATACAGATTACATATAGTAAATACTATTTTTTCAATAATGAGATCATTAAAAAAAGTTTTACCTGATGATATACAATCATTATTAAATGGTGATGAGTATCTTCAAAAAATAAGCAAATCCCAATATTGGTATGATATACTGGCTGTCACTGAAGATTTCTTTAGGCAATTCTTATTTTTATTCAGTGGAAATCTATCTTTATCTTCTAATTTTACTGATATGGTTGAAAAATACATAGAAGAAAACTTTGAGAAACAGATCTCATTAGATATGCTTGCAGAAATATTTCATTTTAATCCCACATACCTATCAAGAAAATTTTATCAGGATAAAGGTTACACTATAAATGATTTTCTGAATCAAAAACGAATTGACTATGCTATTTACTTATTAAAAAATTCTTCTCTTTTAGTAAAAGATATTTCAAGAAATTGTGGATTCACAAATGTATCACACTTTAATCGTAGTTTTAAAAAGGTTACAGGTAAGCAGCCTTCTCAAGTCAGACTGGAGGGAAACGTGGAAAATGGACATTAAACTGACAGATATATTAACAGAAGAGTTCCTAGAAAAATTTCAGGATTCCTTTGCTTTTGCTACAGGTTTTGGTGTTGTTTTTGTAGATTTAGACGGTAATCATATAGGAGAAGGAAGTAATTTTTCCAAATTTTGTAGTGCAATTAATAAGACAGAAGAAGGGGCTTCTTACTGTGCATTAACTAATCGGAAGGCAATAGATTTAGCTATTAAAACAAAAAAGGCCAGTATATATGTATGTCATGCAGGTCTTATAAATATAGAAATCCCTTTAACTTATGAAGGAGAATATATAGGAGCAATTACTGCCGGACAAGTTTTATGTTCAGATATGGATACCTATCCAAAAGATACAGAGTTTAAACCACTACCTTGGCTGGATACAGAAGAAGCAGCCGAATATTTCAGTAATATAAAAATACTCACCAGACAAGAAATTGAAGCTACAGCAGTATCTCTAGAAAATATAGCCAATTATATTATTCAAAATACTATGTATAACAAGCTTCAGGAAAAATTAGCAGAGGAACGAGAAAAAACTTTGGAATATGAGAAAAAACAAATCGAGATGGAGCATCATCTAAAACTAGCAGAATTAGATGCACTCCAAAAACAAGTTACTCCACATTTTATTTTTAATGTAATCAGCTCTATATCTCGATTAATTTCTATGGAGGAATATTCATCTGCTTCAAATATGCTAAATTCTTTTTCACAAATGCTACGCTATAGTTTGTCAAATATACGATCAAAGATTACTTTAGAACAAGAACTCAACTATATTCAAAACTATTTAGTTATACAGAAAAATCGTTTTTCTGAAAGAATAGACTATGAAATTATGGCAGACAATGAAATACTCTCACTAATGATACCTTATTTCTCTTTACAGCCTTTAATAGAAAATGCTATTGAACATGGCCTTCTCCCATTGGAAAATGGTGGTAAATTGAAATTAAATTTTTCAACAACATCTTCTGACTACTGTATTGAAATAATAGATAACGGAATTGGAATGAATTATAAAAAATTAGAAGAAGTTAAAAAGATCTTACAAATTGATAGAGATACTTGCTCAACAAATCATATAGGTCTTAAAAATTGCTATAGAAGATTTAAACTTATGTATGGTGAAAATGCAACATTTAATATAGATAGTAAACCCAATGAAGGTACAAGGATATATATTACAATCTCAAGGAACGCTGATATCATAAACTGACACTCTTATTTAAGTATTTCTAATATAATTAGATATTGCTAAATGCATGTTAATAAGGTGCAAGAATACTTATTTTTACTTCATTATCATTCATTATCAACACCTCAAAATAATTATATCAGATTTTTAATATTAATATATTATCTTTAATAATTCTAGGATAAATAGCTATACAATGATGTGAAAAAGACCCATGGATTTAATCTGTCATATCCATTGGGTCTTAGTAAACCAAATAGTATTAATCAATAAAAAATACTATTCTTTTATCTATTTAACATTATTTCTATGACTGTATCGTCAATATTTTTCATCCCTTCACCGCTAAGTTTTGCAAGATTTCTAATGCTTTTTTCTACCTGATTATCTACTATTCCATTAAAATCTTTAATTGTTATTCCTTCAATAGCTAATAAAGCAGACTGCACAGCTGTAGAAGCTGCTGTACCTAATTTTAATGCACAACTTGGTTTTGCACCATCGCATATTACACCTGCTTGATTTGCTATAATATTGTTAATTGTAGATGTTATAGCATTTTTATCTCCTAACAACCAAGCAATAGCTGCTCCTGATCCTATAGATGCAGCTATACTACACCCACATAAATTAGATAATCTTCCTATATATCTTTTTACATAAGATGTGATTATATGACTAATTGCTAACGCCTTTACTAAATCTTCATCACTTATCTTCATAATCTCTTTATATGCAGCTAAAGGCAATATAGCAGTTAATCCATTATTTCCACTTCCACTTGAGCTCATAACTGGCATAGAATATCCTGACATTCTAACATCTGATGCAGCCGCAGTTAAAGCATATGCCAAATTCACAAAATCTTTTGAGATTAAACCATTTTTCATATTGCTATTATAACTATATCCTACCCCTAAGCCATGCTTTTTGTCTAATCCTTCTTTAGCTATATTCATATTCATTTCCATACCGTCTAATAAAAACTTAATATCTTCATAATCTAATTTTTCGATTTCTTCTACTATAGTATTTATCGGTAGATTATAGAAGTTTTGCTCCTCATTATCATTATTATTTTCCTTGTTTGCCCCATTTCTCTTATTCAATATTTCATTACCATCTATTGATAATAAGACAATATTATCATGTTTATCTTCTGTTATGGCAATTGAAACATGATCCTTGTTTTCTATAGTGGTCTTTATATAAACTGGCTTATTATTATCTTTATCAACTTTAACATTAATTTCACAGGACTCTAATATTTTCTCCGAGTATTTTAATTCTTCATTTGTAATGTTCCCCAATATCTGTAATCCATATTTAGGATCTCCTATTGATGCCCCTAATGATGCAGCAATATGTAAGCCTATCTTATTGGTATTTGGTATTCCTACATCCATACCATTTTTATATATTCCTTTGCTTACTTCTACTGTGATTTTTGAAATTTCTTTGGAATCATTAGGTAATATTGATACTCCATAGGCTGTATTTAATGCAACAGCTACAGGTTCAGTACATCCGATAGCAGGTTTAATTTCTCTATTTAATATTTCGATAATATGTCTTTTAATATCCATATATGTCCCCTCCTTATCTGCCTTAGCAAAGATAAAATTCATCCCTTACTTATAAGGTGTAAAGGATGAATTTTTTCTTGTTATACTATTATTTCTTTGAATCCCAATATTTTTGTATATACTCTTTTGCTTTTGCTGGGTCAGCCTTATGAACATTTCCAGTATCTACTAAGGTACTAATTGTTGAATAAGCCTTAATCTTTAAATTATTGTATACTGCCAAGATTTGATCTTGGTCTATTGCATTTAATACTGCTTTTCTTAAGTTTTCATCTGAAAACTCACTTTTTCCTAGTAGATTGAAGAATGCATAGGACACTGCATTGCTTGGTCTTTTTTGTAGAGTAAGTTTGGAATCTCCTTCTACTAATGGATATTTATCTTCTGGTACACTATATAATAAATGAATCTCACCACTTCTAAGTGCTGAAAGTGAGCTGTCTAGATCTTTTATAAATTTAACTTCTACTCTATTTATTCTTGGCTCGTGTTCTGTTCCTGCCATATATCCAGGATTCTTTTCAAATACTACTTCATAGTCATTTTTATAAAGCATAATATATGGTCCACTAACTGTAAGAGTATTATTATATGTTGCACCTTCAGTTACAGTTGATTGGTCTCCATAAGCTATATCTTTATTTTTATCATATTTTGCAACATCATAAGTATTAATTGCTTCTACTTGTTTCTTTGAAACAATACCTGCTGATTGATGTGCTAAATAATTTAATACCTGTGGGAAAGGATGAGTTGTTGTAACTTTAACTACCTGGTATTTTCCAGCTGCATTATTTACATCTTTTTTATCTGCAACAAGTTCTTTAATTTCACTTGGTAAACCTGCTTCTAGTGCAGACTTTACTGATGTTTCTTTTCCTGACTCCTTGAAGCCTTCTAATGATGCTAAGTCTGTAATAATTTCGATTTTATCCATACTTGAGTGCAAACTATAAGTTCTATGGTCTGGAACTGAATTCTTGTCCTTTGCTCTATTCATGGAAAATACAACATCTTCTGCAGCTACTAATTCTCCAGTATCTACAGCCTTTTTATCAACAACTTTAGCAAACTTTACATTATCTCTTAGTATAAAGTAATACTCTTGATTTCCTTCTTCAATAACATAATTATAAGATAGAGAACCCTTAGAGGTTACTTCATCATCGTCTGTTAAATTAACTAATCTTACATGCATATTTGTATTTATTATATTGATTGAACCGTCATTTCCCTTGATAGGGTCCATGGATGTTAATGATGACATTGTTTGGCTCATTATAAATGGTGAAGAAGTTCTTTTACTTTGGTCTACAAAATCAATTTCTTCCCAAGGCAATGAACGAGATTTACTCAATCTAACACTATCAGCTTTTAATACATCTTTATTTATAGCTTGACTCTTAAGACTGGAATAAAGTGGAATTATATATGCATTATCCTCTACAAGAACCTTTTCAAATTCTTTATAAGTTTCTTTATATTGTTCTGGTGTTTCAGAAGCAGCTTCTTCAACTAATTTATCAAGCTCAGGATTTGATAATCCATAATCATTATAGTCTCCACCTGTTGTAAATATAGATCTTACTGCATAATCAGGGTTTCCTGTAACAGTTGTCCATCCAGAGATTGCTATATCATAGTTTCCTGCTTCCTTTTGTCCTGTAAAGCTACCATAATCAGGTTGAATATTTAGTTTAACATTGAAACCTGCCTTTGCAAGTTGATCTCTTACTATATTTACATCTTTTTCATTTGAGCTCATAGATAATATCTGAATATCTACTGGTTTAACTGATGAATCTCCAGAAGCTGCTGTATCCTGAGTGTTGTTTTTTACATCATCCTTAGTCTTTACATTACATCCTGCAACACCTAATACCATCACTAAAATTAACAGTATAGATATAAATCTTTTCATTATTCATCTCTCCTTTTATATAATTAATATCATTTCCTATTAACATCTATTATTTCCGATACCCCCTCCTTTAGTTAAAACAAAACAGAACTCATTATTTTGTCTCAAAGCATAGAGTACCATCTTGAATTTCTTTATATCTAAAACAAGCTACATGATGATCCTTTTCAACTTCATTTAAGGATGGATTCTCATTTCTGCATTGTTCTATTGCAAAAGGACACCTAGCGGCAAATCTACATCCAGGCTGTGGATTAATAGGTGAAACTATTTCTCCAGCAAGAATAATCTTTTTCTTTTTAGCCTCTATATTTATAGATGGTATTGCCGATAATAAAGCTACAGTATATGGGTGTAATGGCTGCCTAAATATTTCTTTCTTCGGAGCTTTTTCAATAAGCTGTCCTAAATACATAACACCAATATTATCAGATATATGTTTTACTACTGATAAATCATGGGAAATAAATATATAGGTTAATCCTAACTTCTGTTGAAGTTCCATTAATAAGTTTAAAATTTGAGCTTGTACAGAAACATCTAATGCAGATACTGGCTCATCACATACTATAAATGATGGATCTACAGATAAGGCCCTTGCTATAACTACTCTTTGACGTCTGCCTCCATCAAATTCATGAGGATAAAGATTATATGCCCTTTTGGATAATCCTACTTGTTCCATGAGGTATTCTACCTTTTCTCTTCTTTCCTTCTCATTCTTATATATGTTATGAAGCTTAAGTGGCTCTTCAATAATCTGTGATATAGTAAACCTAGGATTTAATGAAGCATATGGATCTTGAAAGATAATCTGCATATACTTTCTCATTTGACGCATCTCTTCATTATCAAAGGTTGTAATATCCATGCCATCATAGAGGACACTTCCAGCAGTGGGTTCGTGAAGTCTAAGTATCACTCTCCCCAAAGTACTTTTTCCACATCCTGATTCTCCAACTATACCTAAGGTTTCACCTTTATCTATGGTGAAACTTACATTATCAACTGCATGAAGATTTCCATTAGGTACGCTAAAATATTTTTTTAAATTATTTACTTCCAGTATATGTTTCATCTTAGTTGCCCTCCCCATTTTCAAATAATGAAAAATGGCATTTATATTGATGCTCCTTGCCTTTAACCGTTGGAGCTAATTCTGCACATATATCTTGTTTGTACTTACATCTTGGATGAAATGGACATCCCGTTGGTAAATCAGCAGAGTTAGGAGCAGAACCAGGAATCGGAATGAGCTTTTCACTATCTTCGTCTAGCTTTGGTATAGACTCAAAAAGTCCCCTTGTATATGGATGTTTAGCATTTGTATATACTTCTTTAACAGTACCCTTTTCCATTATCTCTCCTGCGTACATTATAGCTACATGGTCACAAGTTTCTGCTACAACACCTAAATCATGAGTAATGAGTATCATAGCCATATTATATTTTGATTGTAAATCACTAATAATCTTTAGTACTTGTGCCTGTATAGTAACATCTAATGCAGTAGTAGGCTCATCTGCTATTAAAAGTTGAGGATTGCATAATAACGCCATAGTTATAACTACTCTTTGCTTCATCCCACCAGAAAATTGATGTGGATAATCATTGTACCTATCCTCTTTTACTCCTACAACCTTCAATAAATCTAAAACTAATTTCTTTCCCTCCTCTTTATTTAACTTCTTATGAGTCATTACAACTTCTAAAAGTTGCTCTCCTATGGTCATAATGGGGTTAAGAGAAGTCATAGGATCTTGGAATATCATGGATATACCATTCCCTCTCATTTGCTGATTTTCTTTTTCCGTATTGTAAATTAAGTTTTTTCCTTGAAATATTATCTCTCCTTGGGTAATAATACCTGGAGGATATGGAACTAATTGCATTATTGCTAAAGCAGTAGTAGATTTACCAGCACCAGTTTCTCCAACTAGACCTAAACTTTCACCCTGTTTCAAGGATAAGTTCACACCATTTACTGCTTTTACTGTTTCATCTTCTGTAATATAATGTACGTGAAGATTTTTTATCTCTAATATCTTATCTTTTTCCAAAATTCCCTCTCCTTTCTTACTTCAATTTAGGATCTAGTGCATCTCTTAAACCGTCGCCAAAGTAATTAAAAGATAATACTATCAATATAATCGCTAACCCTGGAAATATGGCTAAATAAGGATTAGTCTCAAGGTAGTTGCTTCCAATCTTGAGGATATTGCCCCACTCTGGAATATGTGGTTCTACCCCTAATCCAAGATAACTTAGAGAACTAGTAGAAAGTACTGCTCCACCTATTCCTAAAGTAGCTCTTATAATTATAGGTGCTAAAGAATTAGGAATTATATGTTTTAATATTATAGTAAAATCCTTTGCTCCGCAGGCTTTAGCTGCTTCCACAAATTCATTATTAGATATACTCATTACAGTAGCCCTTACAGTTCTGGCATAGGCAGGAACTGAACCTATACTTAGAGCCAAAATTAAATTAATTGTATTTGCACCAAAGGCAGCCACAATTGCGATAGCTAACAATATACCTGGTACTGCATATAAAATGTCTAATAATCTCATAATCACATTATCTAATTTTTTACCATAATAGCCAGATATTGCACCTAAGATTCCACCTATGATTACAGGGACTAAAGTTGCAATAGTACCAACTACTAAGGATATCCTAGCCCCAAAGACTATTCTAGTAAAAACACATCTACCATAATTATCTGTACCAAAAGGAAATTCCAATGAAGGAGATTTCAAAATAGTTTCATAGTTATTATCAATGGCAATAGAATAATCAAAGGTTAAATTACTACAAATTGATAGAGAAATAAGTAGAATTACCATAAACATTCCTAAAACTGCCATATAGTTTCTAAACAATCTTCTAAGTACGTCGATCCATTCTATAGAGATTTCCTCATCTTTTTGTCTTAATTTACTTATGATTATCAATCCCAATAAGAATGCAAATACATTCCCTGTTAAAACACTAAGGATTAGGGGGAATGCAAAGGGCAAAAGTTTTTTATCAACTACTTTTCCCTTTACAAACTTTGAAACCATTACCATGGTAAATATATAAAATATCGTAATAGCTAGTAATATTCCCATACCTAACATAAAGGTATTGGATACATATGCCTTAAATAAATTTAGTGCTGATATAAGCATAATTGTAAAAGACGTTAAAATAGCATAAATACATAAAGTATATTCTATATTTTTTTCTTTTTTAATTAAAGTAAAGCCAGCTATTGCCATAAAGAAATTACCTGTTATTGCAAAAGGTATTAAAAGATATCCTACTATTCTTGTAGATTTTTTAATATCATTAAGCTGTAATATTTCTTTTTTTATCTTCATTGTTATTAAATATTGGAATATAGCTGATACAAGATAAATGCCTCCTACTATAATTGCTATGGAATTTATCTTTTTAGTTGAGATATCAAAACCAAATCCTAAAATAAGAAGTGCAAGGATTAGGGATATTCCCCAAGCAAAAGCTGAGTTTCTATATTCCTGAAAACTATCTAGTTTTCTTTTTTCTATTCTTTTTAAGTATTGTTTGTTTTCCAAAGTCTCCACCTCCTCCTAATATGACTTCATCTTGGACTTAATTCTTGGATCTAAAAATGAATACATAATATCAACTACAAGATTAGCCAAACTTATAATCACTGCAACATATACTACTCCTGCCAAAACTATAGGTATATCTGGAATGAATTGTTTATCCACTATGAAGCTGCCAATACCATTAATATTGAATACCTTTTCCGTTACGGCAGAACCTCCAAGCATACCTCCAAATTGTAATCCTATAACAGTAACTATAGGAATCATTGCATTTCCAAGTATATGCTTAGTTATAACCTTTCCTTCACTTAAACCCTTAGCACGGGCTGTAACAATATAATCCATATTTTTTACCTCAAGCATAGAAGACCTTGTCATACGGGCTACAGTTGCAGCTAATGATGTTCCCAAAACTACACTAGGCATAATAAGTGTTTTCCAATCTCCTAGAATAAACGTAGCGGGAAGCAAATGCACCTTTATAGAAAAATTTAATATTAAAATCAATCCCATCCAAAATGTAGGTATTGACAATCCTAGGAGAGCTACTAGCATGAAGATATAATCAAAAGATGAGTATTGCTTTATTGCAGATATAATCCCTGCAGGTATTGCTATAGCAACAGCTATGATGAGGGAAGCAAATGTTAATTGCAATGTAATAGGAAACTTTCTCATAATTGCAGCTAAAACATCTTCATTTCCTACATATGACTTTCCTAGATTAAAGGTAATTAAACTTTTAAATGTATTGAATAGTTGTATATAGTATGGCTTGTCCAACCCATTAATCCTGTTGAACTCTGCAACCTGATCTGGTGTAGCTGTTTGCCCTAGAACATTTATAGCTGGGTCCATTGGAGACAAATATAGTATAGTAAATACTAGCCAAGTAACACCGAATATAACAAATATCATCATTAAAAGTCTTTCAAATATATATTTTGTATAAGGATTACTATAGATCAATATCAATACATACATGGGAAGAGATAATATTATAGATATTGCAAGAAATACCTTATTGTTAAACAATTCTACAAAAGTATTGCATAAAGTAATATTCTTGATTCCTCTTTTTTTAGCTTCAAGGACTAGCTCATCCATCAATATTTCGTTAAACTTCTTCTCTGTATTTTTATTTACTCTATTCTTAAAATCCTCTTTACTTAATTCTTTTTTAAAGAAATTTTGCTTATTCTTTAATTGTTCTTCAGTATCCTTAATAATCTTATCCTTTACACCCTCTTTTATTAGCCTATTAGCAATATCTTCTTTCAATTTTTCATATTGATTTTCTCTTCTATTATTTAAATATTTAAATAAAACAAAAGGAAGAGATAATATTCCAAATACAAACAAAAATATCTTATAAAGAGGGCGTTTATACATCTTTTCAAAAGAAACTCCCAAAGTTTTTATCACCTTTTTAACCTCCTTATTTTATTTTTTTATGTCCTCAATATCTAAAGTCATATAATCAAAGACAATTTGTTCTCCATCATTTATTACAATACAAGGTAAGCCAACTCGTCCGCTTTCCCTAATATCTTTAAACTCTGGAGCATGGTCTCTGTGTTTCAAAAATAGCTTTAAATTAAACAAATTTTCTGTAATATCCAGATACAAAAACTTTATTTCATTTGTAGAAAGAAACTCTTTCGCAGGTGTACATCCGGGTCAATGCTTACTTCCAAAAATAATAACTTTTTTCATTTAATATCCTCCTGTAATTTTTAATATTATTGTATATTTAATTATCTTCTATAATATAGCAAGAACCATGCCATACTTTTTATCACTTTTTCTAAGTAAATAAAAAAAGCGCCTATGGACGCGTTAAAGGTAGCTTTTCTTGATATTAAATTATCGATATTGAAATATTAAAGCAAAACCTTCCTATTGGTTATAAAAAAAGTCATCTCAATAATGAGACAACTTTTAAAAAATTATGTCTATTTTTGTCGTTTAGTGTCCTTTTTATCTATCGTCTCATGATTGAGATAATTCTCATGATTGAGACAGATATTATACTCCTTTATTTTTCTATATAATGTTGCTCTACTGATGTCTAATTCTTTACAAACACAACTGATCATTTGGTCTTTTGTGTTAGAATAAGAATATTTATTTATACATCTTATAATAATTTCCTTTTCTACTATACCTAAAGAGCTGGATAAAGATTCACCATCAAATCGTTTAGTAAATCCTTCATTCTTAGGTTCAAGACGCTTTTCTATCACTTGACTACTTATTAGACTTCCAGTTTCAAAATTACATGCATATTCTATAAGGTTTTGCATCTCTCTAACATTACCAGGCCAATGATATTCCATCATTAGATTAATAGCCTCTTGTGTTAGACCACGGATATCTTTGTTAAGCAGTTTAGAATAATACTTGATAAAATGGTTTGCAATATATAAGATATCTTCATGTCGTTTGACCAATGGAGGTACCATTATAGGTATTACATTTAATCTATAATATAGGTCTTCCCTAAAAAGCCCTTCTTTAACTCTCTTTAGCAAATCTTTATTTGATGCAGCAATAATCTTTACATCAACTTTTTTTACGACATTGCTGCCTATCCTGCAAACTTCTTTTTCCTGTAAAATCCTCAATAGTTTTACTTGAAGATCATAGGGAATGTCTCCAATTTCATCCAAGAAAACTGTCCCTTTATCCGCTACTTCAAACTTACCAATTTTGTTAGCATATGCCCCAGTGAAAGCCCCCTTCTCATAACCAAAGAATTCACTTTCAAATAAGTCATAGGGAATAGCTCCGCAGTTAATAGGGACAAATGCGAAATCCCTCCTGTCACTGGAATTATGTATAGCTCTCGCAAATAATTCTTTGCCTGTCCCACTTTCCCCCTGAATCAATATATTAGATTCAGATAAAGCTGCCTTTTCAGCTAATCGCTTTACTTCCAAGAATTCTTTGGAGATTCCTAAGATATTATCAAACTTTAGCCTGATATGATTTTTTTCAATGGATTGCATAACTTGTTTCTTAAAATAATCTATATTTTGAATAGTTAGCATTATTTCTTTAGAATTATTATCCATATTTAAATAAGTTATGGTCACAAGGAGCGTATATTTTATTCCAAGAATATCTATGGCAATTTCACAGGGTCGTATACACTGTCCTGATTCCAATAATTCTTGAAGCTTCTTATGTTTCCTTATCTCACTTACAAAATCATCTATATTTTCAATACCAACCTCAGCAAATATACCCTCTAGTGCATTGTTTGTATATAATACCTCTCCACTGTCTGTATATAGGATTACACCTGAGTTTATAGTATTTAAGATACCGTTCATTCTTTGTGCATATCTTTTCTTAGATAGATCCATTTGATACTGATCATATTTACCTCCTAATAAAGATGCCATCTTTTCAAGGTAGTTTAAATAAATATCTCTATTACTTTGTATTCGATGTTTTTGTTCATCATTAAATGCTATAACACCTAAAACACCAATTTTCTTCTCCTTACACTTAATTGGTACACAGATCTTAGCTAATTCCTGACAATGAATACGATTAGTACATCTATTATATATAGATTCATTTTTACAATGATTGATAATAACAAAAGATTCGTCAGATAAAAGACAACTTTCAAATGCAGAGTTCTTCGCAATTTTATTATTAAGTTCTTTCTTATATATTCCAGTTCCAGCTATCCGATCCATATTTTCATTCATCATCGTAACATCTAAATTAAGAACCGCCTCAATAGCTTCAGCAATCTTTTGTGCTAAATCATAATACTCTTGTAATTCTAATTCGTTAATCATGGCGTCCTCCTAAAAACACTTATTTAAAAATCTTATAATAAGTATATTATATATAATTAATATGAATAACTGCAATAGAGCTCATATGGTAATTTTTATAATGTTTAAATTAAAATGAGGATTCTTATCCAAAAGAATCCTCATGTCTCCTATATTTACAATACTTCTAGATATAATAAATGCATCTAAGATATTATTCCTAATATATTTAAAGAATCCAAAACACTCTTAATTAATCAAGCCTTATATCTTATATTACATATACATTCATAATAAGCTGCATTATTACCCATATCGGAATATCTCTCAGAGATAAGTCTATTAACTCCTCCCAATCTTTGTATCCACCATCCCTGATATATCATCAGTATATCTCTTCTTATGCTGTCATTATACTCAACTACACAATCTAAACTACCAGTATCTGTGAATACTTCAGCTACTGAGCCATTCCTTATATCCATCTTAGATCCAGTTTCACTATGTATATATACGATAGGTAATTGTTTTTCATCCACTAGAACAAAATGCTGGGAATTAAGTGAATCCTTAGTATGTGGAGTAAGCAGATAAAAAGGATATTCTTCATTTGGTTCCATATCTATACTTTTATATACAGGGAGAGGTTCAAAACCCTGACTCTTAGCTAGATTAGAATAAAGTTCATATTTTCCGCTAGGTGTTTGGAAGTTCTTATCATCCCAAGCCACAGGAGTAGCTCCAGGTACTATTATTGGACCTGACTTTATATCATCTATAGTTATACCCGTTAAATCAGTCATTGGCTTTAGTGCCTTTTCTATCCACCACTCACTATTCTCTATAGGAAAGTTTTCTAGTTTCAATCTCTTAGCCAATTCATTCCAAATCAACAACTCAGATGGTATCCAAGGATTTGGTTCTATTACCTTATTACAATAATTTATATAATTGTGATTAGATGGAGGACAAATTATATTATCTTCCTCTAAAAAATGGCGACAAGGTAGAACAACGTCTGATAGATTTGCTGTATCTGTCATGAACATATCTATAGTAACTTTAAATCCTACTTTTTCAAATGCCCTAGCCATTCTGTTACTATCCATAAATTGAGTTAATGGATTAGCCCTAGTAGTAAATATAATCTCTACCTTTGGGTCTTCTGCTGTTTCAATAAATTCAGCCATTTTAGGTCTAGAAAATACTCTATGGTGTTTTCTTAGTGTGTCTCCTGACAGAAGCTCATGATCAACATAATCATTCATCCTGCTATTATTATAATTTACTCCTCCCCCGCCTATTCCAATATTTCCAGTTATTGCACCTAAGGCGTCAATGGTTCTAACAGTATAGCCTCCATTGGTATATCTTTGTATTCCAAATCCAATTATAATAGAAGAAGGCTTAGATTTACCATATTTATCTACAAGAACTTCAATATCTTCCATAGGAACACTAGATATTTTAGCCCCTTTCTCTAGGGTAAAATCCTTTATATAACTCCTAAACTCATCAAAACCTACTACATACTTATCTATAAATTCCTTGTCAATTAATCCCCTTTCAATAAGGATATTTGCCATTGTAAGAGCCAATGCTCCGTCGGTCCCTGGCAATGGAGATATATGCATATCTGCTAGTTTTACTGTATTTGTCTCTAAAGGGTCTATAACTATGATATATGCTCCCCTTCTCTTTGCTTCCTTTAAAAACGGAACAAGATGAAGTCCAGTATCCATAGGATTTCTTCCCCATATAATGATAGTCTTTGAATTTACAACGTCGGAAATCTCATGGCTTAGAGATTTTCCAAAATCATATCTTTGACCTTCACTTCCTGCTCCTACGCATAAACTGCCTATTGCAGCAGTAACTCCACCATATGCACTAAAAAATCTATTTTCCACTTTTTTAAGTAGTCCTACGTTGCCTGCATGATTACAATGTAACAAGGCAGTAGTAGGATATGTTTCCCTCAACTCATGAAGCTTACTTGCTACTAGATCCAAAGCTTCCTCCCAACTAGCCCTTTTCCATCCATTTTTCTCTTTTATCAGCGGCTCTCTAATTCTATCTGGATGGTTTATCATATCCATATACCTCATACCCTTGGCACATAAAACATTACCTGTAATATGGTTTCTATTATCTCCCTTAAGAGATATAATCTTGTTATCAGATACAGTAGCCAAAATAGAACATGAATCCCAACAATCCAATGTACAAGAAGTACTTATTTTGATTTCGTTATAATCCATTATCAACACCTCAAAATAATTATATCAAACTGAAGAGTTTTTTTCTCTAGTTAATTATATTATCTAATTTTTATAAATTTCTTCCAAATTTAAAAACCCCAAGGCTACATTCAAAGCCTTGGGATTTCTATATTATTCTGCTGGATTAATAACAGTTATTCTTCCTTCTAATTCTGGAGATACTGTTTTAACTTTCATTAGATATTCTACAAAAACATCTCTTAAATAAAGCTTAGTTTTCAATGTTTCTGTTGTTTCATCCTTAAGCATAGTGAAATTATCTCCTCCACCTGTTAAGAAATCATTTGATACAACCTTATAAACTTTATCCATTTCTATAGGTTTATCATCTACTAATACTTCTGTTACCCTTGAACCTACTTCCTTAGATGCATCAAATGTATATTTAAGTCCTGCTACTTGTAAGAAGCCACCTGCAGCTCCTGGATACCAAGATACTCCATGCTCTAAAGTCTTCCATATAGTTTCACCAGTAGCTTCTACTACAACTACTGTATTATCAAATGGTAAAACTGCATACACATCATTCATAGTAATAGGCCCTTGGGCAATACTTGCCCTTACTCCACCACCATTTTGAAGAGCAATATCAGCACCAGTTATATCTAATAAGCTATCTGCAATTAAATTTGCTAAATTAGATTCTTTCATTCTTGCTGTTCCTCTTTCACCATCTAAGGCTACAGTAGATTCTCCTACTACTTCTTTCATCTTTTCATCTAATTGAGTCTTATATTTCCCTATTATGCTTTCTGCTACTGGATCATTTTCAAGATTTTCAGTTAAGAAAATATGTGCAAAATTAAGACCTATCATTTTATTATCTAATACATTAATATTTATCTGATTTAATACTTCTGCATGTTTTCCAGGAGAAATTAACCAAGTTCCTTCAATATCTTGTGGAAATCCAACTACGTCTTGTCCACCACCGATTTCTATATCAATACCCTTTACCTTTGTAGGAAGTATCGGATTGTTTCCATGAATATGTGCAAGAGTTATTATTATATCTGTTTCATCCTTAATAGCATCTATAGCATTTTGTGTAGCTTCAAATTGCTCTTTAAAAGTAATTCCTTTAACATTATTAGGATGAGTATATACATGACTCATATCATCTGTTATGCCAATAATCCCTACTTTAATTCCATCTACTTCCTTTATAATAGATGGTTTTAAAAACTCTGGATATTTTTCTTCAAAATAAGTATTTGCTGATAAGAATGGGAATTTAGCATTACCAGCATTTCTCTTCATAACTTCGAAAGGAAAATCAAAGTCATGATTTCCTAATGCCATAGCATCATAACCCATTTCATTCATTACCTCTATAGTTGATGCTCCTTCAAATAAATTAGCAATGTTGGTATTATAAGGTGCATCGCCACCGTCTATTAATAAAGTGTTAGGCTGTTTTTTTCTAAAATCTTTTATAATCTTACTCATTTTAGAAAGTCCACCTATTTCTCTTTCCATTCCTGTTGCTTTATATGGTTCCAAATGACCATGAATATCAGATGTTGCAAATACAGTGATTACTTTAAAATTAGGATTAGATAAGATATTGTGAAGAAGATATGCAGCTTCTTCTCTATTTATCAACTCATCAGAAGTAGCAAATTCCTTAGAAACAAGACCTAAATCAACCATTTCTTGAATGAAATCAATTTCTTTATCTACTCCAAGTACTACCTTAGCTATCATCTCAGTAAATTTTGTTTTTGTAAGAGTATCATTTGGTTTATATTCATTACCAACAACTTTATCTGCCCTTACCTTCAGTAATCCTTCAATATAATTCATTCCCCAATGATTAACTATATCCTTTGAAGAAGGAATAGAGAATGCATCTGTTATTACTTCTAGCGGATTGCTATAGCTAAATTTCTTTTCTAGCTCTGTATTTTCTACCATAAGTGGTTCAATTTCAGATAGCTTAAAACCTCTTACTAATAATGCAGCAGCCTCTGCCTTTGTTAATATTCTTTCAGGATAAAACTTATTATTAGGGTTAGAGCTAATAACACCCTTAGTGTGTAACTCCACTATAGCTTGATTATAAGGTGATTCTCCAATATCATTGAAAACAATCTCCTCTGCTGCTAATGTTGGCATACCAAGTCCTAATACTAGAATGATCGCCATAAAAATGCTAATAAATCTTTTACTCATTGTCATGCCCCCTTAATTTATTATGGTCTATTAAATTATAGTATATATAGGTTAAGGGAACAAGACCTTCGCGTTAAATATTGGTAAATTTAAAATATAAAACCTGTCCCTATATTTCACAGAGACAGGTTTTATTAATTCAACTATTCAAATAGCTCAATATAAGTGAACAAGATATACTCTATTTTAAAATATATTGTTTCTTAAAGTTTTCTCCTATGGCATCTGCAGCCAATATTGCTGCATATACATCTTCTGCTGTTACCTTAAATGGCATATAGTGAATAGTTTCACCTTCTGCACAGCTTAATTTTGCTGCTTCCATTAATTTTTCATTTGATACATTAGCCATATTTAAATCTACTAATGTAGTTGGAAGACCTACTTCATTACAGAAATATAGCACTTCATTTAATTCTTCTATAGATGCATTTTCTAATACTAATTGAACCAATACACCAAAAGCAACTTTTTCACCATGATATAAATCATGTGCTTCTTCTATAACAGTTAATCCATTGTGAACAGCATGAGCTGCACCAAGTCCGCCACTTTCAAATCCAAGACCACTTAGAAGCGTATTTGCTTCTACTATTTTTTCTACAGCCTTAGTTACAACTTTCTTCTCTATGGCCAATTTTGCTTTTAATCCTTCATTTATCAATGTTTCATAGCATAAATTTGCTAAAGCAATTGCAGCATCTGTAGGAAGTCCACCAGCCATAGTAGTTGAACCTGATTGAAAACTGGCTCTAGCTTCAAACTTTGTAGCCAAAGCATCACCCATACCTGCAACAAGTAACCTTGCTGGCGCAGATGCAACTGCCTCTAAATCAATCAATACAACATCTGGGTTCTTTGGTAAAAGTAAATATTCATCAAATGCTCCTTCGTCTGTATATAATACAGATAAGGCACTACAAGGTGCATCAGTGCTTGCAATAGTTGGAACTATGACTACTGGCAAACCTTGATAATAGGCAACAGCTTTTGCAGTGTCATGGATTTTCCCTCCGCCTATACCGATAATAACATCTGCACCTATTGATTTTACTTCTTCTTCAAGTCTTTTTATCTCTCCTTTTGAACATTCACCATTAAATTTTGCAAAATGAATATTAACAGAGTCTCCAAAACTTTCCTTCACAGTTTCTCCAAATCTTTTATGACCTGATTCACTAATTATAATAAAGAAAGATTTTCCCAAATGTCCTACATGATCTTTAATTCTCTTTAATTCGCCAGCACCTTGTATATATTTTCCCGGAGAAATTATAATTTTTGTCATAAGTACCACTCCCTAATTGTTTTTAATTAATATACCCTTGATTGACAATTAATAATCAAGCTATAGATATGTTTTATATGGAATTATAATAATATAGATAAATGATAGTATGGAGTAGTAAACCGATTATATAATCATTATGGTGATATAAAAATACCCTAAGGCTTAAAATTACTAATAACCTTAGGGTGTTCTTGTTATTCTGTTAGATCAATAGCTCTATATTAAATATCTAAACAATAAACAAGCACAATAGATACTTAACAATCTAAATATTATCTTTTCAGCCTTACTATTTGTCTTAATTTTAATAGGAAATGATATATTATTTTTCAAAGGATAAAATAACTTCACTCCTTTTGTAGTAAATAAATCTGCTATTATATGTAGTACATATCCTATAGCAAAACCAGAATATACAGAGGTTAATCCATAATTCACTGTTCCCAGTGTAACTATAGATGTAGATGCTAGAAAACCTACTATACTATGGGTAAAACCCCTATGACTAGATATCCCTATGAGAAAGGATATTAGTCCTAAATAAAGAAAGATACTTATTTGATTTGAATAATACAAATACATAAATAAACTGCCTAAAGATAGATAAAATAATATCCTATAAAAATTATTATTAACCAATAGTATTTTTTGATTTAATTTACCCTTAGGATGATCTAAATCAGGAATTAAAGAGCTTACTGCTGAAGCCAGTACTACTATTAACTGATTTTCTACTGGCTGACCAAAGGATACTGTTAATGCTGCAGTGATTCCTATTACTACATGTGTTTTTCCCGTCATAAAACTCCTCCATAGATGTCATTTTCATATACCTGCCTAATTAGTATACTTTATTATAGAGAAAAGAACAAGTATTCCATTTAATATAAATTTATATTTCTCTATTATATCTAGATATAATCAATACAGTTTTATACCTTCTAGTTCCTTATGGCTTAAATAAACCTGTGGTATAATAATGATAATCAGTCTCTCTCTCATTGACCACCAGAGTAGAATCCTTTAAGGAGAAATTCTTATCATATCTATATAAATATCCATCTCCCAGTATGATAATATCTTCATCATCTAACTCTAACTGTTCTATATTATGTGTAAATTCAACTATATCACTATTTTTATCATCGACATTAAATATACTAATTTTATTTCCTATAACTCCTACAGGATCAAAATGAGTGATAAGTAATTTGTCATTATATCCCATTATTTGGAAAGGAAAGTTTTCTTTTAAGTCATATATTCTAACTTCTCCACTTTCTCTATTGTATTCACATAATTTATTTATCGGTTGACTTTCTGTGCCTTCTATTGAATGAGATGCTGAAAAGTATAATTTATTGTCTTTCATTACTGTATCATATTGTCCAAATCCAATATCTGTAATATCTATTTTTTCTAAGATATTCAAAGTATCAGCATCTAGTATATAAAGAGATGAATTCATTTTTCCATTTTCATTGCTTTCACCAAAGGCAAATAATTCATTCTCATAAATTTCAATATAGCTGATATAGGTGTTAGGTATTTCTACTTTAGATAGTTTCTTTGTTTCCCTATTACATCTTACAATATTTGATACAAAGTTCATGGTATTAACACCATAAATATAGCTATCATCTACAGCAATACTATTCATGTTCTGTAACCCAGTATTATATTTTTTTATTTTCATCTTATCCAAATCATATTCCATAATAAAGGTAAGTTCTTTTTTACTATAAAGTCCTTTAGGAACAATAAACATACTATTTTTAAAAACTTGAGGCAAAGAAAATCCATCTCCCATAGATCCATATTTAATTTTTTCCTCACCTGTCTTTTCCAAGTTATCATCATAAAATGATATATATGAGTTATTCTCTTGACCTGTAGTTTCAATTACTCCATACTTATAATTAAAATCCTTTCCCTTAAAGTTCATATTGTTACATCCTGATAATAGGAATAAGATAAGAATTGTAGCTATAAGAAAATTATTTCTTCTATACATTTGTTTCCCTCCTAGGTAATAATAGTGGACATACTAAATGTATATCCACTATTATCTAAAATTATTATTCGTAAAGTTAGTTTTCGTATATTTTTGATGTTCTGCTAGTATTTACTAACTCCATAGGATGAACTGCAACTCCATAGGAACCAGTATCTAAATCTATTCCATATAAATCTAAAAAGGCTGCCCAAACTAACTGAGAACAATAGAAGGAACTCCTTGTTGAAACATTTAAGTAATTCCAGTTATAGCTTTTTCCTCTTTGTCTATAACACCAATCAGCAGCATTGCTATCTTGGGTCGTAGTTGTTCCACTTACGGTTACTCCATAACATTTTGATCTAGTTTTATTCCAATCATTAGGTCCTGTAGTTACTCCGCCAGATAAGGATTCAACAACTGTTGTGCTAGTATAGATAATAGCTGCATGACCTGTAGGGATAATGCCCTTAAATTTGTCAGGTGTAACTAAAATAACTCCTTTTCTTGTTGGATATGTGCCATAGGCAGAAAGTTCAATGCCTTTGGAATTTTCTGAATTTTTATCTTGCACTAAAGGTACTTTTGCTGCCTTTTCCCAATCTTCTTGAACTTGCTTCATATCAATGGTGTAATTATCACTACCATTGGCAAACACTGGAGAGACATTTGTCAACACCAAAATCATCATTAAAAGAACACAACTTAACAAACTTACCCTTTGCCTTTTCATTTCAAATCAACCTCCAACAATTTATTTTTTCCGTATAAAAACTTATGCATGATTATCTTTTAATATTCATTGAAATGAAATTACTTTCTTTTTTATTGCCTATCTAGTGATGATTACTCTCGCATTATAAACTACTTCCTGCTCCTTTATTTTCATTGACCTATCCTCATAACACCTACTTACTATATTACCATTTCTCATATGCTTATCTATTGTAGATAAACTACATAAGCATGGAATGTAGACACCATTAGATAAATATACTACAGTGGATTCTTTTTCTTCTCTAATTTTTTCTATATGTCTCATATTAATATATCCAAAGGCTCCATCATTCTTATACATGGGCACTCTAGTCTTGAAAGGTATGAAAACATCTCTCTTACTTAATGGAATAGGTACTAGATTTGGTGATGATACTAAAGCTCCATATCTCTTCTTCAATTCCTTTAAATCAATCATATAATGTTTACCAATAAGACGTAGAATCGTTTTAATACTTTTATCTAGTATTAATGGTTCTAAACCCACAGCATAAATCTTAGTACAGTTCCCCCTGTTATCTACGTACTGCGGCAAAATTGCCATCAGTTCTTCATTAAGTACTCTTTCCATCATATTCCCTCCTCTTTTTTAACAGTTATTTAACTCTTAGACTTATAATAACAGAACATATGTTTTATTGCAAGTCCTTTGAAAAAAATAAGGACTTTTATTTAGTCACTAAAAATCCGTCTTATTCTTCCCATGACTTGTTATAAATCTGCTTTTCCAATTTAAGTAATAACCAGATATATTAATCCTAAATAATTGTGCACTGTGAATTGTCAAAAAGGGAGTGAATAATATGTTGGATAAATTAATTGAAGAAGCTAGAAAAGGAAATAGGGCGGCAGCAGGAGAAATTATCAATAGATTGCAGCCATTGGTTATAAGCTCAATTAGAAAATATTATAATAATGGAAAAGAGTATGAGGATTTAATACAAGAAGGTAATTTAATGATTTTGGAAAGTTTAAAGAGCTATGACTCTACTAGGGCCGTACATTTCTTAGGATATATAAAATTGAATCTCAAATATCTATATCTAAATAAACATAAAAGAAAAATACATCTATCCCTAAACGACTCGATAGCAGATGGAGAACTGGAAATCATAGATATTCTAGTATCAGATGACAAAGCTGCACTGGATATAGTATTAGAAGATGAAAGAAATATCCAGCTTAACAAAGCTCTAGAAAAGCTTACTGAAAGGCAGAGAGAAATAGTAATTCTTTATTATGTAAAAAATATGAGTATTGGTTATATAGGAAGTAAGCTTGGTATAAGCTACAGAACTGTGGTAAATACAAAGACTAGAGCCTTAGAAAATTTAAAAAAATGGATAAGGTAAGGAAAGAGCCAGTTCCTAAGAGCTGGCTCTTTAATGTGGGACATAAGGTTGCATAAATATAGTTAGATATCATCTGTCCCAGTTATTCAATTTCAATTTTTTTAGTATTGCCTGTATTTTCTTTTTTAGAAACTGTAATATGAAGAACTCCATTATCTAATTTTGCTTTTACTTCATCAGATTTAGCTTCATCTAAATATATAGCACGACTCATTGAACAATACCTGCTCTCTTTGTAAACATAGTTCTTCTTTTCCTCACTAATATTCTCATCTCTTGCCACAGAAATACTAAGTCTACCATCATTTAGTTGAATATCTATTTCCTCTTTTTTCACACCAGGAAGTGCCGCTTCTACTATATACTCCTTATCATTCTCTTGAATGTCTATTTTAAATGACCCATTTCCACCAATTCTGTTAGAGGACCAATTATAATTAAAAAAGTCGTCCATTATGTTGTATAAGTCCTCAAAACGAGAATTAAATATACTTGTGTTTCTTCTGTTAAAAGGTACTAATCCAGACATATTTAACAACTCCTTTTTATATTATTTAATATTTCATTAGCACTCTAAGTCACCGAGTGCTAATTTCTACATATAATATACCATTTATTCAAGATTATGTCAACCTATTTTCTTGATTTATATAAAAAAATAGAAAACCAATTCCCTTGATTGATTCCCTATTTTCCCTTTAATAAATAATGATTTATTCTCTAACTACCTCAACTAATGCCTCAACTATTTCTTTTTCATACCATATACCTGAATAAGTTCTAAGTTCTTGGATGGCATCATTAACACTCATAGGCTTTCGATATGGTCTATTAGATGTCATAGCATCAAAGCTATCTGCAACTAAAATAATTTTAGCCTCCATAGATATTTCTTTGCCTTTTAGACCAAAAGGATAACCGCTGCCATCAATTTTTTCATGATGCTGCAAAATAATTTTAGCAACTTCTTTATCTCCAATTGTCTCCATGACTATATCATGTCCCCTCTGAGGATGTTTTTTTATGAAATCAAACTCTTCTGCAGTCAATTTTCCAGGTTTATTTAAAATTTCAATAGGGACATCGATCTTCCCTATATCATGAATTTTACCTATAAATAAGACATTTTGAATAACCTCATCTGAAAGCTTTAAATAAGTTGCTATTTTAACAGCTAAATTCCCTGTACTATTACAATGTTTCTCTGTATAATGATCTTTTTTCTGAATCATATCCATAAGCTCCATGACCTTATTCATTTTGGATACTTGCTCCATGAAAAAACTCTTTTTTCTAATCATCAAGAGTTCTGTGTCTTCCTCTACACTGAGGTGATGGGTTTCTTTTAAATTCTTAAAGGTATAATGTTCTCCCCCTAAAATATAAGACCTTGTATTAGTATGATAAAGTTTACCACTTAATACAAAGACTGCATTCATCGAATTCTCACATTCATATGGCTGACAAATCACCGAATGCCCTGCATGTATGTAAGATTCAAAGATTTCAAAATCACTGTCTTGAATCATAAGTTTAAATCTTCCTGCTTTGTTTATATCTTCTTTTATGGCTTCACCGTTTTTATAGATTTTAAAACCATCCATGTTGTACCTCCGTGTGAGTTTTCATTAGAACATAAACTTATGAATAATCATTGCTATTACAGTTAGATATTAACTTATTATAATTAAAATAATTATACCAAATATTTCTACAATTTCCAACAAGGTTATACACAATACGACAAAAAAGTTAGCTTTAGCTTAACCTCCACTAAAATCCTAACCCTCTTTCTTTAATATTCTAAGAAAAAAATTTAAATTGCAAATCAATGCTTTCAGAATGTAATTCTAATATAATATAAGAATACCATCTTTCTTGACGTTTATTGGTTAATGATCCAGGATTCAACATCAATATTCCCTTTTTAGTTTTAACTAATGGTTGATGGCTATGACCAAATATAATTATATCTATATCGTCTTCTCTAAATTTTTCATAGGCTCGATCTAAGGTATTACTATCAGTACCATGTCCATGAAAAATTCCTATTCTATAACCCTCTATAGTGACTATTTCTTTTTCCTTTGTCAGATTTTTTATTTCAGGTTCATCTACATTTCCCCACACTCCAATAAAATTCTTGTAATTTTGTAATACTTCTATGACTTCCATACTTATATAATCACCTGAATGAATAATGATGTCTACTTCCTTAAAATAAGTATCTAGAAAATCAATAAAGCTAGAGATATTTTTTGTAATATGAGTATCAGAAATAATACCTATTTTCATTTAACTTTCCTCCTATATTCATAATTATATATTTTAGATATTTCTTTTCCAATAAAATCCTTAACCTCATAGCATTGAGAATCCATTCTAATTATTCCCAGCACTTAGTCATCTCTTAAAAGATATGATATAATAAAATTATCATCTTAGTGGGAGGTATAACCTTGGGTCATAAGGCTTATAAACAAATTGCAATTATATTTATAATACTTATCATATTATTTCCCCTCTTTATAATTCTAAATAATAGAATTAATTTATCTAATAATTTAACCAAAAAAGAGAGAGAATGGTTACATCAACAGGGAAGTCTAATATATGCTGCTGATAGAAATGCTCCTCCTCTTAGATTTCATGATGAAGCAGATGGACAGTATAAGGGAATTCTTATTGATTATGTAAATTCCTTATCTATAGAAATAGGAACTAATATCGAACTTCATCCTATGCTCTGGGAAGATGCTATAGACAGCCTTTCACAAGGTCAAACTGATATATGTGATATGTTTGCTAGTGCTGAAAGGAGTAAACATTTCCTATTCACTAAACCTATATATAACTTAAGATCTGTATTGGTGATTCAGGCTAGCAACACTGACATACATAGTCTACAAGACCTTGAAGGTAAGGTTATGGCTATGCAAAAGAAAGACTATGCCAGCGAATATCTAAGTATTAATTTCCCTAGTATCGAGCAGCATTATGTTGGTGACTTAGAGGAAGCATTGCTACTTCTTGGAGAAGGGAAAGTAGATGGAGTTTTAGGAGACGAACCTGTCATATTTTATCACTTAAATAATAATCATCTAGAAAATAAAGTAAAAATAATTGAAAAACCTGTTTATGAAAATCAGGTGGTTTTTGCTGTTCCTAAGTCTAAGCCTGAATTAATTCCTATTTTAAACAAGGGTATAGATGCATTGAAGAAGAAAAATGCTGTTGAAAAAGTGCAGCAAAAATGGTTTGGCATTTCAGCACCTATTGTTAGACAATTTGATATTGAGGCAGCTAAAAAATATATATTTTCCCTTATACTTATAATAGCTACTATTATTATCTTGATGAGTCTATGGAATAGTTCTCTTAAAAAACAAATTAAACTTAGAACTAAAGAGTTAGAAGATAGTAGAAATGATCTGCAAATCGTTTTTGATGGAATGACTGAGTTTATGTTAGTTCTAAATAGAGATAATATAGTTGTTAATACTAATAAGTCCTTCTTAAATTTCATAGGAAAAAACAAATATCAAGTCTTAGGAAAATATTATGGTGAAATTTTAGATATGTTTTCTACTTCTGATTTTGATAATATTATAAAAAGTACTTTTGAGGATAGTATTAATTGTAAAAATGAAATATATTTAAAAAATGAAGTCTATGAAGTCAATACTTATCCCTTAAAAGACACCAATAATAATATTAACAATACATTAGTTTTAATGTATAACGTTACTAGCGATAAAATAAGTAAGAATAAATTGCTCCAAGCTAATAAAATGATGGCAATTGGAGAATTGGCCGCTGGTATAGCCCACGAAATTAGAAATCCTTTAGGAATAATTAGGAATCATAGTTTTATTCTAAGGTCATATTCCAATACAAATATCAATAAATCCCTTGATTATATTGATAATGCAGTACAAAGAGCCAGTAGGATTATTGATAATATTCTCAATTTCTCTAGAATTTCTGGTGATACTGAAGAATTTGTGGATATAGGTGGATTTATCCACAATATTTTAGAGCTACAGGTAAAAAATTTACAGAAACAGGGGATAAGTTACAAAGTTGAATGTATAAATAACTATAAATTTTTAATTAATCAAGAGTCTTTAAAGCATATATTGATAAATTTATTGTCTAATGCTATGGATGCTATTGAAGAAAATGGAGAAATCATAGTAAAAGCCTATGAATATGATGAAGGTATCCTAATAGAATTTATAGATAACGGAATTGGAATTAATGCAGAGAATATAGAGAAAATCTTCAATCCTTTTTATACTTCTAAGGAACCGGGTAAAGGTACAGGACTGGGACTTTATATAACCTATAATGAAGTTAAAAAACTAAAAGGTGACATTTCTGTAGAAAGCAAGTTAGGATTTGGTACAAAATTCAAAGTGTATTTACCAGCTGGAGGGAGTAGCAATGAAGGAAGTATTTAAAATATTAATAGTTGATGATGAAAAAGAACATAGAGAAACCTATAGAATGCTTTTAGAAAGCAGAGGCTTTATTATTGGAGAGGCAAGCAGTGGGGATGAAGCCTTAAATATTCTGGAAAGTGAATACTATCCAATAGTTTTATGTGATGTAGTCATGCCTGGTTTAAGTGGTATAGAGGTATTAAAAAAGATAAAATCAAACTACGAATCTGTAGAGGTAATTATGGTTACAGGCTACGGTGGAGTAGAAACAGCTGTAGAAGCCATGAAAATAGGAGCATTCGGCTATTTTATCAAAAGCCATAATCCAGAGGAACTTTTAATTGAAATAGAAAAGACTAAAAAACTGTTAAATTTACAAAAGAAGAACAATATGATTTCAACAAAGAAGAATAAGGAAAGATATCTTTATCAAAGCAAGAATCCTAAGATGAAGGAATTATTAAACACTCTAGAGGATATTGGACAATCAAGTGCAAATGTACTTCTTTTAGGGGAATCTGGTGTAGGAAAAGAGATAATAGCTCAAAGACTTCACGATATAAGCAAAAGATCTAACATGCCTTTTATCGCTATTAATTGTCAATATTATTCTACAAATCTATTAGAATCTGAATTATTTGGGCATGAAAAAGGTTCTTTTACTGGTGCTAATGAAAAGAGAATTGGTAGATTTGAAGAAGCTAATGGAGGTACTATCTTTCTAGATGAAATAGGAGAAATATCTCAAGAAATTCAAGTTAAATTTCTAAGGGTATTAGAAAATAGAAAAATTGAAAGAATGGGTTCAAATAAACAAATAGAAGTTGATTTTAGATTAATCTGTGCAACTAACAAGAATCTACTACATGAGATTCAAAGTGGAAATTTTAGAGAAGATCTCTTTTATAGAATCAATACTATTATACTTGAAATACCTCCTCTCAGAGAGAGAAAAGAAGATATCTTGGATATGATTAATTTCTTTATAGATAATTATAAGATGGAGTTTAAAAAGGATATCACTAAGATAGAAAATGAAACATTAGAATATCTACTTAATTATAGCTATCCTGGTAATATCAGAGAATTAAAAAATATAATCGAGAGAATGTTTGTCTTATGTAAGGATGGAGTATTGAAAATGGAAGGAATGGAATCAAGTACAGCAAAAAACTTTGATTCTCATAAACACTTTGATATTTTAGACTTTAACCTTGCAAGAGCAAACTTTGAAAAAGAATATTTAATCAACGTTCTGAAATTAAACGATAACAATATAACTAAAACCGCTGAGGTAATCGGTTTAAGTAGAAGACAACTTTTCAATAAAATAAACGAGTACAATTTAAGAGAATTTATGTCATAGTAGAACTTTCCTATTGGTTATAAAAAATAACTCCTTGGTGATATGATACTTCCAAAGTAGATAGTCTAATTAAAATAGACTATCTACTTGGAGGTATTTTTTATGCCTTTTCGCTAATTTTCTTAGCTTGTTTCATATTATCGTATCTACCGATTCCAAATATTATTGAAATAAACATTACTGCTAGCATAGCATAGGAATATAATACATATGGCGTTACTTCAACTGCTGTTAATGGAGCTGCACTGTCTTTAGCAAAACTTATGGTATAGATTATAGCAGGTGTCCAAGGTAGGGCATAAACAAATGTATTAGATTGGGCGTCTAAAAGATTTGCAATACGATATGGACTAATTCCATGTTTCTCACCTAGTGGTCTAGCAAAGGAAGCACCAACTGCTAATATTGCAGGAGCATTAAGTCCCATTAAAGCTGAAAGTATTATAATCATAAAGCTTATAACAAACTCTGCACTTCTTGGGCTCTTTGCTACTTTTCCTAAAGCATTTAATAATTTAACATCTCCATGTCCTGCTCTCATGATTTCAATTGAACCAAATAATAAAAGTGCTAGGACTACAACCTGCATCATACTATTGATACCTGTATAAATAACACCATCTACTGTTCTATCAAGTCCAGCACCTGAAACTCTAATTAAAGCCTCCTTAACTACATCAGCAGCAGGATCTATTTGTATAAAGTCCATTAATCCAAATAATACTGCTGTTCCACCTGCTAATACAGACCCCACTGTAGTTGCAATAATAATATCTCCAGATTTAACGGCAATCCAAATGGTTAATGCAACTGGAATCATCATAAATAATGTCTTAGGGTTATATGAAATAGATTCCATAGCTGAAATATCACCTTTATATCCACTTCCAATAATGATAATTCCAATGATAACTATAATACCTGAAGTAATGGCATATTTCAGACGAGATTTAACTACACCTGGAACATCAACACCTTGTGAAGTAGCAGAACAAATAGTTGTATCAGAAACTGGTGCAAGATTATCTCCAAAAGCACCGCCAGAAATTATAGCACCAGCTAAAAGAGCAGGATGTGCGCCTAAAGCAATGCCAGCCGGATATAAAACACCCATTCCAGCAGCAATTGTACCAAAGCCTGTACCAGAAGCCGTAGCAAAGACTGCTGATGCTAAAAAAGATATGACAATAAAGAAAGTCCCTTGGATACCCATAGAAGCAGCTACACCAGCAATCCCATCAGCTAAACCTGAAGTACGAAGAATTCTAGAAAAGACTCCTGCAAAGATCCAGCATACTACAGGGATTATAGCTTCTTTACTAGCCATACCATTAATTAGAGCATTAGAATATTGTGACTTATCCTTTGCAAAGAAAAAAGCGACAACTAAAGCAGTGAATGCAGGTACCCAAAGAGCCCCATCTGATATAGAGCCAAAGTGGAATGTTGTAAGTATAATCATAACTAAGAATACAACAAAAGGTAAGAAAGAAACCCATTCACCACCATAAAACTCTAATTTTTTCGTTTCATTACTCATTTTACTCCCCCTCTTAATATTATTTATTAAAGTATATATATGGATTAATATATAATTGCAAGAAGGATGCCATGTCCTTATATAGGTAATATGCCCAAAATCCCTTAGTAGAACAATATAATTGAAAAAAATTGCTATGTAAAATAGTTCACCCTATGCAATATATTGCATAGGGTGAACTATACTAGGTAGGCTTTACTTAAAATCTTTTATTATACAAAACGCCTTATAGGTACTTCTACCTATAAGGCGTTCATTTTGAAAATATCTTATTTATTTTAGAAAAGACATAAATTTATCTAAATCTATATTTTGATTGATAACCATTCTAGGAATTTCATATTTTTTAGTATATCTAGATACATATCCTGAGCTTACTGTGAACCCCAGCTTATATCCTGCTTCTTCTACATATTTAATAGTGCGTTTATCATATTCTCCAAAGGGATAAGCTATGTATTGTGAATTCAATAATTCTTTACTTTTAAATAAATCCTTCATTATTTCTTCCTCAGAAAGAGATTTTAAAAATGGAATCCCTTCTTCATTATGACGATGTAGATCATAGGTATGACAGGCAAATAAGAATACATCATTATATTTTCCCATATCCCCTACTGGAATATACTGTAAGCCCTTAGGATCAAATTCCATTTTTTCTCTAGTTGCCAGCTCTCCTACTGAAAAAATAGTTCCTTTCATGCCATATTCTTTCATTATAGGATAGGCATATATACCATTGCTTAGATATCCATCATCAAAGGTTATAACCACTGTTTTTTTAGGAAGTTTTATTTTTCCATCCATAAAGGATTCAAGCTCATTCATGGTGGCTGTATAATAACCATTTTCCTTTAAATATTTCATTTGTTCAGTAAATTTTTCAAGGCTTAGTACACTATTATTATTTTCCCAACCGCAGTTTATAATATCCTGTTCAGGCAATATATGGTGATATAGAAATACAGGAATCTTATCTAAACTAGCGTAGGAAACTGTAGCTGTACAGGCAAATAAAAAAATAACTATAACTAATATTTTTCTTATGTAATCATCCCCTTTTGTTCTTGTTCTTCGATTTATTTTATCATGATTACATAGAGTCTTCAATATATTAATTTTATATCTGTTGAGAAGGTTATTTGTTGTATAAATTATCTTTTGAAGATAAGAGTTTTAAGTTATATTCTTAGTATTTTTATAATCAAATATTATAAGTTTTTAAGACGTTATTTATCTTGCTTATAAATTATTATCAATAGATTCTATTTAAATGAAAAATATAGGGATTTTAGTTTCCTTGAGGCTGTCGAATTTAAACAAGAAGGGGAGAAGTATATCTAATACAGCTTAAAGAAAAATCTCCTCCCCTTATATATCACCTAAGTTATATGTTAATGAATTTATTGTAATCCCATAATAGTAAGAATTAATCTCATTAATAACATACCTACAATAGTATCAAATATGGGAATAAATAGCATAAGCTTTCTATACTTAGGATTAGTATCTGCAACCAGAACTATCCTTGCATAATGTCCTACTAGAGTTCCCATAAGCATACTAGGCATAATAAGTATAGTTGCTTGTGCTGCATTTATTAACCCTTGAGTATATAAATTAGCTGCTGTAGCCGCTCCTGCTGCTTTTGCAAAGAATGCAGATATAAACACTACTACAGATTCTCCAGGTAATCCAAAAATACCCATTATAGGTCCAAAAACATTTCCTAAAATATCAACCAAACCAGTTAGCTGCAAGAATTGAACTATTACATACCCAAGAACCATAGCGGGAAGTATTTGTTCAATGCCTATATAAAACCCTTTCTTTGCACCGCCCATAAAAGTTTCAATGGTACTTTTCTTTTTCTCTTTAACTAATTGGCTCATGTTTTACACCTCTTTCCTTCCTATTTTTAATACGAATAATTAGTCTAACTAAATTTGCACCTAAAATCTTGCAAACTATTTCTATCAAAATAATTGGTCCAATAGCAAGTAAAGATATGGGCAATAATGGTGCTTGAGTATTTATTGTATTCAATACAACAGCAGAACCTGCATATTGATATGCTACATATATGGTTCGTTCATCATCAGTCATATGCCCATCCTCTACTAATTCCTTTGTCATAAATGATCCAATATCTGAGCTGGTAAAAGAAGCAACAAAAGATATGCCTGCAATTCCAGGAATCCCTAGTAATGGCTTGAGCAGAGGATTAAATAGCTTTGCAGCCGCATCCATTGCTCCCATAGATTCCACTACATCAATTAGCCCTACTGCAAGGCAAACTGTAGGTATTAGAGTAAGTGTAAATAGAAGTCCTTCTTTCGCTCCTGTTCCACCTTTTCCAACAAAATTTATACCTTCATAAATTTCTCCAAAATTACCTGTCAAGTTTGCAAAGTCAAATGCTTTGAGTACACCATCAGAATCTTTGAAAACTCCTGAAAACAAAATAATCAAACCTAATAATGATAGCCAACCTTTCCAAGTTACTTTGTTTTGATTTACCATATTCATAATATGCTCCTTTCACTATTGAAATTTTTGTAAATTCATGATAATCGTAGATATTAGCTTTGTCCTCTTCAATAAAGAATCCACCAAAGCATATTCTTTAATAGTATGGTTCCATTGACCTTGCACTCCAAATGAACACAAAACAGGAGTTTTTGCTATAGTTATATAGGAAGCATCTGAACTACCTCCAAGCCTTTTATAACCCATTTCTCCAAATCCATATTTCTTAGATACTTCATTGACAAAATTATAATATTTCATGACATCTTCTGTTGTTTCATAGGCTGCCATTGAGCTTACGATTTCATATTTTGTTGAAGTTCCTTCTATATATGTTTTCTTGCATATATCTTGTATTTTTTCTTTAACAATATCCATATCACTCATTTTATCAAACCTAATATCAATTTCTATAGTGCATTGTGCAGGTATTGCATTGGATACTGTACCACCATTTATTTTTCCTACGCTAACAGTAATTCCAGATTCTAAATCAGTAAGTTTTTGAATTTCTATAACCTTTAGAGCCATTTCCGCTATTGCATTTTTCCCACTTGAGAAATCATTTCCAGCATGTGCCTCTACTCCATCTACAGTAACATGGCACTCCATCCTGCCTTTTCTTCCTACACATAGATAATTATCAACTAAGCCTGTCTCCATATTAAATGCACAAATACCACCTTTTGCTTCATTTAATATTATTTCTGCACCCTTTGAATTTACATGACCGATTTCTTCATCTCCAGAATAAATAATCTTTATTGGTCTTTTATTGTAATTAGTCTTGTTTAAAGCTTTAATAACATATAGAGAAATGATTATTCCTCCCTTCATGTCCAATACCCCTGGTCCATAGGCTTTACCTTCTTCCATTCTAAAAGGCTTGTCTCCAAAGGTTCCAGTAGGAAAAACAGTGTCCATATGTCCAGAGAAAATCACAGGTTTATTTTCTCTATCAGAACCTAATTCTCCAACTAGAGTAACTCCATTTTCTTCTCCCACATCAACTAATCTGCAACTTAATCCTTCTTTCTCAAATTCTTCTTTTAGACGTTGAGCTACTATATTTACATTATTCCTTTCTCTAGCATAGCTTTCCAAATTAACAATATCTCTCCATAAGGCTATCATTTCATCCTTACTATCATCTATATATTTATAGATTTGATTTAAACTATTTTCCATAATCTTATCCTCCTTGAAATTTTTATTAATGGTGTACAGATATTGATTTTAAATTATATTTTTTTGATAAAGCTAGATCTAATACTATAATTAAAAGCAAATTTTATAAAAGAAATATCTGCAAAAACGCTAGTGATAGGACTAAAATATGAATTGACCATGATGACTTGTTATAGTTAAGAGTTATGAATTTTTTATATAGATTTCTCATTAGATTCACCTCCTGATAAAATATTGGTCATTCAAAAATAAAGCATACAAATATTAGTAAATTAAATAAATAAGTAAAAGATGATGTTTAAGCTATTGTAATAATTGGCAAGTTGTTTTTAATCAAATTACCATTCGGTAACATAATGTTACCATACCGTTTGGTAATACGTCAACATCTTTCTTGTATTTTTGGTAAATATAATGCTAGTAAAACTTATATGGATTATAATATTGGTAAGATATTATTTAGGAGGAACATAACAAGTGGCAAGTATTGGTGAAAGAATATTAGAATTGAGAAAACAGTTTAATTTAAGTCAAAAAGAATTAGCTGAAAAAACAGGTATTACTGAAGCTAGTCTATCACGATATGAGAATAATTTGAGAGAGCCAAAAGCAGAAATAATCACAAGAATATCAGAAGTTCTCGAATGTTCCACTGACTATCTCCTTGGACGTACTAACAATAAAAAAGATTATACCAAATCCGATACTAACTTGTTCAATGATAATTTTAAATCTAAAGGATATAACGAAATAGAAGAGAAAATTAGGGAAAGATTGTTGAATGAAGGAATTATAGATAAAAATGAACCTATTACTAAAGATATGCTTGATAAAGTTTTAAAGTATGGTATAGAAGCTACTATAGAAATATTAAAATTAGAAAAGAAACTAGAAAAATAAAATTTACTAGTTTCTTTTTTGTTTTGCGAGCATTAAAAAAATTAATTATTTATCCAAATAAAGTGTTTTATGAATTTTTGCCAACCTTCTTGATCTGTTCCATATCTACCAAAGCTTAATGAAAGTATAAAAGTAAACAATAAAATAAAACATATTTTTTGCTTCATGCCTTTAGTATCCTCCTTGTTCCTCAACTAGATACTAATGTTCTACCCACAATTGCATTTAAATCATTAGACTAATTCACAGTCTTTTAATATTTTTTTAATAACCTCCCATATTCCTAATGAGGGATTCTCTTTGTAATATTTGAATCCTTTATATTCATGTAGTATATATCCATTATCTTTATTACGTTGCATAATGACTTTTGCACGGTTAACAGCAGTTATTACATCTGTCAACGTTAATTTATTCAAGATACGTTTAAAATTGGCTTCATGCTTGTAATCATCCATACTTTCAAAATTCTCATTAAAAGCTCGATTAATTGGAAGAAGGTATTGTCGCCTATGCGCAAAGGGACCATTACAATCAGCCTTATGCAAAACAATCCACAAATCAAAAGTTAAATTGGTGTATCCAAATTTATATGTTATTTGCTTGCCTAATTCTTTAGCCTTTTTCATATTATCCATAGTATCTTTAAATTCTTTCACATGGATCGGTTCGTCACTTTCATAATCAGAAATATGGTAAATGTCTGTTTTTCTAATAACAACAAGTGACTTTGCCCTTTTTAATGGATTCTTCTCTATAGGACAATCAAAAGAAACCTTGAATGTAGCTTCTGAAGAATCATTGATTTCACCTTGTAACCACTTAAGATACCACTGCTCCGTTTCACCTTCTACACTAAAATAATATTTTTTAGTTGATTTCAATTTCGCCATTATTACACCTCTCTTTCTTGAGAAATCAATTCCTCGAAGATTGGTGTAAAATCAATATCTTTAATAGCTCCATATTGACTGATAAAATAGTTTTTCATATAATCTTCATGCTTACGCACTCCTTTTTCACCAGTAGTTCCAAAATCAGATAAAGCATATACTACACTATTATGAGCATCCTCATCTCTTTCAACAAATTTAATTTCATCCCGTCTGAATAAGTTTGAATTTAAAAATATTGGATTATGAGTATTAAAAATTAATTGTGCATGTTTAATATTGATATCGTCATTATGAAAAATGTTTATAATACTCATCAATGCCATGGGATGAATAGAAGCATCAAACTCATCAACTACTAACGTGCCTCCTGTCAATATTGCTCTAATTACTAAAGGAAACATATTAACAAAACGAATTGTTCCATAAGATTCAAATATCTCTGCGGCCATTGCAGCTCTTTTTTGGTCTTTTATATCTTCAAAAATTGAACATAGCTTTGCATCTTCTTCATCATCGCTTATGACATATCCCAATGCATTAGAATTAATTCCAAATAGTCTTGCAGCATTATTTGTAGTCTTTTCCACATAAACCGTTTGCTTCTGAGGATCAACAAAGCGCTTAATAAGCTGCATTGAATCCGCTCTATAAATAACCATAAATTTCTTTGCAAACCATTCTGTAATTAATTTTACAAAATTCTGGCTAAATATTAATTTAAATCCGTTTGTTAGAAAAAGTTCCTCATCATTTAAACTATTTCTAGATATTTCAATAACACTCTTTTCATTTTGATAAGTAGTATCAACTAAATAGTTTTTTATGCTCTTCAAATTACCGAAAGAAAGCCCATCTTCTCTTAAAAATATTTTTTCTCCATTTACATAAAGCTCTTCCTTTAATACTTTTCTAGAGTAAGTATCATCCAGAAAGCAACCTAAATCTAAATTTATGGAGTAATGAATAAGAAGGCTATTTTCTATAAAGTCTATAGAGAATAATACAGGTTCTGAACATCTTGCATTATTGTTCGGTATCAATTCCAATGCATTCGCTGCTGGATTTAGTGTAGTTTTCTCTTCGGAATTTCGAATGTTTCCTCGTAATACAATAGCTCTAAAAGTGTCCATTGCACCAATAATATTAGTTTTCCCTGCTGCATTAGGCCCATATATCACCGATGAACATAACCCCTTAATATTTTTGCCTTTTATTCTTTCTATAAGTAGACTGTAATCTAAACCTTTTTGCTTCGGTGCAGCCGTCATTGAAAAAACAGTTTCATCTACAAAAGATTTATAATTTTTTGTTCTAAATTCCAAAAGCATATTTTTTCCCTCCATTCTGCAATTATTTTGCAAAATCACACTTCATATTATACTTATATTATGCTCAAAAGTCAAATATGTTATTCAATTTTGAAATTATTTTGCAAAATTATTATAAACACACTTTCTTAATAATCACAACTTGAAGCTTATTTATTCTTCATTCCACCCAATCTCTGTTACATACATAAAGGTAACATAATTCAATGATACTATGATGAAATGTAGCAAATTCATAATCATATTTTTTATTGGCAAGTTTCGATAAAAGTCGGATGGTACCTGGTACTTTTTGGACTTGCTGAAAATAAAAGAAAACACAGGATACAATCTTTTCCTATGTTTTCTATGCCTTTATTTACTTCTCATTCCACTCATTTCTCAAGCTTTCATTACTAAATACTACATATAGTGGTCTTATAAATTCTAAGGCTTTTATTGAATGTATATTTGAGAATTCTTCTTTTTCTAATATATATTCTTTTACACCCTTATCAAATATGCCCAAATCAACTACCTTATCATTAATAGCCTTGAGAAGCTCTGTTTGGTCTTTGTAGCTAACCTTCAAAGAAGAATCAATATTATCAATATCATCACCATAGGTATAATTAGCTATAACACCTAAAGTCAACTTGTTTTCTTCTATTTCTTTATAGGAGTTAAGCTTTATTTCTGGATTACCTGTAACTACTTCTGTAATTGCATTTCTAAATAAATTTGAAAAAAAGTATTTGCTTTCTCTCTCCTTAGTATATTGTACTTGAAATGCTGCATCTAATTTCTTGTTGACAATATTATCTTCAATGATTTTCCACTCATCTAAAACTATATTTACTTCATACCCCATATTTTCAAATTTGTTTTTTATATTTTCATAATCAGAGCCTTTTAGATTTCCATCTTCATCATAATATTGATATGGGGGAAATGGATCTGCTCCTATATTTATTATTTTTTTCATTGTAGCACCATCCTTTATTAGAAGTACTGTAATTTGGCTGCCAGATTACTGACAGCCAAAGTTTATTTATTTACCTAGTTTTTTTGCAAGTTCTTCTAGTTTTGGATCTATGAAAACACCATCTTTTAATATTTGGCGACCATCTAACCAAACTGAGCAATTTAAGCAAATACCGTCAATATGACTCTTAGCCTCTCTTGATTCACCACCAGAATAATTAGATCCTTGGTGACCGAAGCCCCACTCTGTACTACCCCAAACCCTTTCATCTTCAGTTGTACATCCTTCTAACTTTGCATTAGGGCTACAGCCATAGCAAACATGTGCTGCAATATACATATTTGGATCATTCAGAGATTTGAAATAATTTTTAACTAATTCTGCCTTGCTGCCACCTTCAAAATCAACTATTCTTCCCTTTTCAACAACATAAGTTATGACCTCATCTAATACTCCTAGTTCTGCATCTCCACCACCACTTAATGCTCCATCAATAGCAATTCTACCATTAATACTTTCTTCTATAGGAGCCCATCCAATTTGTCCTATTAAGAAATGTGCCCCTGGAACACTATAATCTATTTCGCTATTAATTGGTCTATTAGGGTCATTTTTAAAGGATACATCTGTACCAGCTTTATTTGTTATCCTTACTTCAGATGCTTCCTTAGTCATTCTTGTTAGTTCATCTTGAAATTGTTTTTGAATATCCATATCAACTTTTCCAATATTCCTTACAATTCTTTCAATTCCTAGACCACCAAGCATTACCTGTCTGGTTCTTCCATTAGTAACAGCCTTGTCCCACAGTGGTGAATAAAGAAGCCATTGGTCATTTAATTCTATCCATACATCTGTTTTATCTGCACAAGCAATCAGAGGTTCTGGTAAATATGGCATAGTTAACGCCCCATATCCCTTTGGTGTTGAGTGCCATGCTACCATTACCTTTGCCCCTAAAGCTTCTGACATTTTTGCTATTTCCTCTGCAACTCTAAAATCAGAAACTGAATCAATTGTAATTAATACGCTTTCACCTTTTTTTACTTTAACCATATCATGCATCAACTTATATGCTGCTTGTGCTAATTCCATATCCATATATTTTGGCATATTAAATTCCCCCTTGATATTATTTTTATTATAAATTGAACTATTATGGTTCAATATATGTGCCAATTAATCCAATCTTCTTATCCTTATTCATCTTCATAAGAATTATATATACTACCATTCCTACGATTAGTGAATTTAGTGAAGCTATTCCCCAATTAACAAAGTAACCTACCAAACAAGCTATTGCCCAGCTTATAAATGCATTTATATTCCACTGACAATATTCACTACCTTTGCCATACTCATATTTTTGATTGCTAATAAAGAAGTAGTCTGCCAATATTATTCCTGCCATTGGTGGAACTCCTATACCTAATAAAACCAACCAATCAGCGAAGTAGTTTGATAGACCTGCAACACCTACAAGAGTAGCTATAACACCTGATACAAGAACTATCTTTGATCTATCTACATTGATAATATTTGCAAGTCCCAAGGATGAGGTATATAAATTATTATCATTAGTAGTCCACTGTGCACCTATAAGTACTAATAATGCAGGGATACCAAGACCTAGTTGTAGCATAGCTGATGGAAGATCACCTATACCAGTAGCTACTGTAGTTACAAATCCAGCCATTATAATGAAAACATTTGCAACCATATATCCGAAAATTGTACCTAACCAAGCTACTTTTGTAGATTTTGCATATCTTGTAATATCTGCTTGGGCAGAAGCCCCTCCTGCAAATGATCCTACAACCATTACTATTCCAGCTCCTAAGCCCATAGATTGCTCTGGTTTCATACTTGCAACCACGTTCCAGCCTCCTACTTGCTTTACTGCCACAATCATACCTATCGTTGCAGTAATGACTATTAGCGGAACCGCTATCTTGCTTAATAGGCTAATTCCTTTGTAGCCATAGTAGGCAGTTAAAAGCATTAGTATCCCACCCCAAAATGCTGCCACATATTTTGTAGTTAAAAATCCACCGTTAGGGAACATAGCATTAATTGTGTCTCCAAAGAATCCTACTTGAACAGAAAACCAACCTAACATACTAAGAGCAAGTACTAAACTTACAACCTTTGAACCTTGTCTTCCAAATCCTGGTCTAGCTAACATTGGAGTAGCTACACCTTCTTTAGCCCCTGCAGCACCTACTGCACCACCATAAATAGATAAAATAGTGTTACCAATAAAAGAGGCTATAATTGCTTGTTTTAGATCAAGACCTACTGCTATCGACGCTCCAGTAAAGAGTCCTGACATGGCAATACAGAAACCTGCTGCTACAATGGCAACATCAAAAAAACCTTTTTTCTGGTTTTCAGGTACTCTCTCAGTTGGGATGTGTGATGGGTTTGAATGTTGGTAGTCATACATTTTCCCTCCTATTTTTTATTTTGTTGATTAATTTTAATTTTAACATCTCTTAATTGATATTACATTATAGTAAAAGACAAATATAAAGGTATATATTTGTGCAAAAGCACAAACACATACCACCTAAAATTTCTTTGTTATAGACTATTTATCATAAATGCCAATAAATAATTGAGCGTATATGGCATTTCAAATGGATTATCATTCAATATTTCAGTTATCTTGTTTTTTCTATAAAGTACAGTATTTTTGTGCAAATACATATCCTTAGCGACTGTTGAAATATTCATATTATTATCTAAGAGATTTTTCAATGTCTCTATTAAATCAGTACCATTGGCCCTATCATAATCTATTAATGGTGCTAATAAATAATCAATTATAACTCTAATATCATCATTAAATTTCAGATCCTTTAATAATGGAAAAAAACCTAGCTCATTATATTTAACTACCCTATTTTCTCCAAATAAATTTCGTCCCATTATAGCGGCACTTGTGGCCTCCTTATATGCCTTAGGAATTTCAGTAACTTCTTCCATATGGTTGCTTATTCCTATGGATACAGAGCCTATGAAATCATTATTACATATTTTTAATATCCTTTGACCTAAAGAACTGGCCTTATCTTTATCTTTGATTTTATCATTATTACTATGTAATAATATAAAGATCACATCAGATCTAAATCCAATTAAATTATTAGGGTTAGAATATTTAACCTCCTGAGACAAGGTAGGATATAGAACCTTCTTAGCATAATTTTGAATATCCTTTACACCTTTACTAGATAAATTTTCTTGAATGCTATTAATATTAATAATCATGAGTCTAGTTTTATTGACGATATCCCAATTAATGTCTAATCCTGCCTTTAAAGCAACTTCTTCACTCCTAAAATTCCAAGTAATTAAATCACCAATATAATCTTGAATATTAATTTCTTCTAATTCTTGGATTCTACTTTTTTTTGTATAAATCAATGTGCATATCTTAGCAATATTTTCTATTTTTCTCAATGTATGTTCAAATCTTTCTTCTTCATATCCGACTACTACAAAACCATAGAACTTACCTATAGTTTTAATAGGATATAATACCTTCTTCTTTTGTCCAATATTTTTGATACAGTAATTAAACTTATCACATTCTGAGTTTATAGTGTTGAAGTTGAGTTTTAAATAATCCTCTACTGTTTTTATAGTGTTTTTATCTGCATTTTTAGAGAATATACAATTATTGTCTAAGTCAAGAAACAATATTTCTTGTTCAAACATACTTGAAATATTGTTAAATATATCTTCCAATTCTTCTTTATTTGCAACCTGTTCTATTAGCTTATTTTGTGTTGAAAGAAGTAGCTGGAAATTATCTATATTTATTTTCATAAGTTTTTCTATTATAGGGTTTAATATCTCTACATAAGAAACTTCAGAATTTGCAACAATGAGAGGGAAATCTATAGTATTACATAGTTCTATTATTTCTTTGTCAATATCTTTTATCCACATATCAATATGACATAGTACAAGGCCACAGCCACCTGACTTATGTAAGGCTCTTATTACCTCTTTTTGCTTTTCAATATTTGTATGAATTGCATAAAATGAAGTTATATATAATTCGTTTTTTAGCACCCATTTTGAAATATTAGAGTCTGCCACTTCCAAAACACTTATACTATCTACTATATTATTGACTCCACCATTACCAGCTACTATACTAGCATCTCTTAAACCACCTAAACTAAGTATGTCTCTTACTGTAAGATTCATTTAATCATCCCTTCTTTCTTGCTAAGTGAAGATAAAAGTTAAACTATTTTAATATTTTGCAGCTTTATAACTATAATCTATGTAACTGAAATTTCCTTTAATTTTATACTAACAGAATATATTATTTTTTGCAATTTTGAGAAAATTCTTCATCCATAAGAAAATAGCTATTTGGCTAATAGATAAATTGCTTCATCCTTATATTTCCTTTTTTATCTATAACTCTTATTTATGTTCCTGTTTTATTCATAAATTTTATCTACTAACAAAAAAATTAGCTCAAAAATATGCGATTTTTAGACGATATGGGAGCTTTCTTTTAATTTTTGTAAATTAATGATATTATGTATTATATGTATTTTTTAACCAAAGAGATAGGAGAATTTGATTTGAATAATATAATTGGAATATTGGTATCTATAATTTTTGTATTTTTAATCATAGGTGCGGCTTCTTTAATGAAAAAACTAAATATTTTATCTAATGAGGGCAGTAGAAAATTTATTCATATAGGTGTTTCCAATTGGTGGATTATAGCAATGATTTTTTTTGACAATAATATAAGTGCAGCAATTGTACCAGGACTCTTTGTTATTATCAATTATATATCGTATAAAAAACAGATCTTTAATGCTATGGAAAGAGATGGATCAAGAAAAGATTTGGGGACTGTCTACTATGCCTTATCTTTACTGGTTTTATCTTTGATTACTTTCAAGAACAAAGAACTCTCTTACATAGGTGCTTTAGGCATCCTAATAATGGGGTATGGTGATGGCTTCGCTGCAATTGTAGGAGTAAACTTTGGAAATCACAAGTTTAAAATATTGAGAAATGATAAAAGTATAGAAGGTAGCTTGGCTATGTTTGTTTTCTCTTTTATAGTCTCTATAATAATATTATACATATTCAACCCTGTTAATATATTATTATTTAGCTTTATGTTAGCATTTCTTAGCACAGCCTTAGAGTTGTTTTCTCCCCTTGGATTAGACAATCTTACTGTACCATTAGGATCTGCAATGTTTTTTTATATCATTCTATTATTACAAGTTTAGGAAGTGGTTAAATGTTAAATTTTACAATAGGATTAGTTTATTCTTCTTTAGTTTCCTTTGCAGCTTATAAAAAATCATCATTGAATATAAGTGGCTTTTTAGCTGCTATAGCGTTAGGTACTGCAATCTATTTTTTTGGAGGTTTATGGTTCTTCAATATAATGATAGCCTTTTTTGTGTCCTCTAGTCTTTTAACTAAATTTAAAGGAAATAATAAGAAAAATCTTGATAAATTAAATCAAAAAGGTGGAAGGCGTGACTATATTCAGGTTTTTGTCAATGGAGGAATAGGACTTGTTTTGGCTATCTTATATTATATTTACAATAGCCCTATATTTCTATTAGCTTATGCTGTATCCTTTGGAGTTGCGACTTCAGATACCTGGGCCTCTGAAGTAGGTGTATTAAGCAAGGATAAGCCCTTATCTATATTAACCCTTAAACCTATAGAAAAAGGAATGTCTGGCGGTATAAGTATATTGGGAACTACCTTTGCCTTTCTAGGCTCAGCCTTTATATCTTCAATGTTTTTAATTGCTTATATTGTAATATATAATGATATACGGCAAGGACTTACTTATTCTTTAGTATGTCTAATTCTGGGATTTATAGGATCAATTATAGATAGTATACTGGGAGCTTCTATACAGGCTCAATATTATTGTGAGGAAATAAAGTCATTTACTGAAAAAAAAGTATATAAAAACAAGCCTAATAGGCTTGTTAAAGGTTTTTCCATTATAAATAACGATGTTGTAAATTTTGTTAGTAATTTATTGGCTACTTTGATGGTGTTTTTGTTGTAGATGTACTTCATATGATATTACATAATTAGTATAATCTTATATTTTGGGGACAGCACTGTCCCCCTGTCCTTATCTTATCCTAGTATTTTATTGTAATTGTAATCGGTCTTTTAACGCTTCTTGTAATAATTGGGAGAAGTTTATTCCTTCTTTTTCTGCTGCCTCATTTAACCAGCTAGGAATAGTTACATTTTTCCTAATTGTTCTCATGTCATTTGCTCTACGATATGCTTTGAAATCAACATCTACAAGAGTAACTATATCATCACTACCATGCTCTATTTTTTCCATTTCTATTGTTGTTGGCTCTGGAATATTTCTCCCACAATCCTCCTCAGTTATTCCCCATAACCCAATGGCATCTCGTGCCATTTCAATTGCATCTGCTATATCCGCTCCTTCTGTATTTATTTTTAAATCTGGAACATATACGACATATCCTGTCTCAGCTGGAATTAAAATTATAGGATATACTTTTTTCATCTTATCAACCTCCTTGGTAAATGCGACTATTAGAGGTCATTTCAGTCCTTGCCGCTTAATAATCGCTTTTGCTAAAAGCTCATTTATCTCAGTGTGTCGTGGTATAGGCTCTCTTACCTCTCCATTCGTATATATGTCGTGATTTGCACCCTCCCTGAGTTTCCACCATCCGTTCTTTTCTAGCCTCTTTATTAAGTCCCTTCGTTTCATTGTAATCCCCCCAACACACTTACTATCTTAATTATTATTATACGTATTTAATGTGTACCAGTCAATGGATTTATTCAATTATTTTATCTATTTCGTATTATACGAAAATTTCCGCTTTATCCCTACTATGGGACACTGATCCTGTCCCTTTTGATTATGTCCCTTGATAATATATGATAAATACTTTATAATACTAGTGTAAAACTAATCTATGAGGTGCTAATATGTTATTTAATTCAGTACAGTTTATTATATTTTTTATTGTTGTAACCTTAGTTTATTATATTCTTCCCCATAGATTTAGGTGGGTTCTGCTTTTAGTTAGCTCCTATTATTTCTACATGGCTTGGAAACCTGTCTATATACTATTGATACTATTATGTACCATAATAAACTATATTGCAGCTTTAATAATAAGTAAACATAAAAATCAAGGAATTAGAAAATTTTGGCTGGTTCTTAGCTTAGGTATTAGCTTTGGAGTATTATTTATATATAAATATTTTTCCTTTCTCAATGATTCTTTAGGGAATGTATTTGCATATTTCAATCTTAATTATCCAATTGGACATTTTGATATACTTCTTCCCATGGGAATATCATTTTATACTTTTCAAACATTGAGTTATACTATAGATGTATATAGAGGAGATATTAAACCTGAGAAGAATTTCTTTATGCTATCCTTATATGTAACCTTCTTTCCTCAGCTTGTGGCAGGACCAATTGAACGTTCCGATAGATTACTACCCCAATTACGTAAGAAGGCTTATTTTGACATCTATAGGGTCTTAGATGGTATAAAGATTATGGTAATAGGATTTTTCAAAAAAATAGTAATAGCAGATAGATTAGCCGTAGCCGTTAATGCAGTATATAACTCTCCACAGGATTTCTCAGGTATATACTATATTGTAGCCACCATATTATTTGCTTTTCAGATATATTGTGATTTCTCTGCATACTCGGAAATAGCCTTAGGAGCTGCAAAGGTATTGGATATTGATTTGATGAGAAATTTTGATAGACCATATCTTTCTAAAAGTATACAGGAGTTTTGGAGAAGATGGCATATTTCTCTATCCACTTGGTTTAGAGACTATCTATATATACCCTTAGGTGGAAATAGAGTAAGTAAGCCTAGATATTATTTTAATGTATTAATTACATTTTTACTCAGTGGCCTTTGGCATGGTGCAAATTGGACATTTGTCATTTGGGGAGGACTACATGGTATATATCAGATTATAGCCCATATGACTAAAAGAGTTCGCTCTAAGGTTAAGTCAACCTTAAGGCTTAATAATAGCTTCGTTCTAAAATTATTTCAGGTAATATTTACCTTTACTTTAGTGTGCTTTACTTGGATATTCTTTAGAGCAAATTCCATTTCTGATGCAATTTATATTATAGAGAATTTATTTTCAGATATAGATAGTTGGAAAGATATAAATTATCTATACTTAGTAGCCAATAATATGGGACTTAGTTTCTTTGAGTTTTTATTGGGAATTGCCTCTATTATATTATTATCTATTGGAGAGCTTATTGCTAGGAAAAGACCTTTATATTTAACTCTCAATAACTCTAATTTTATAATAGAAGGTTCCTTTTATATCATACTATTATTGATAATATTAACGATGGGGGTATACTTCAATGCAAACCAATTCATATACTTCCAGTTCTAATAGGAAAAGATTTATATGGATAAAATTGATTATATTTATAATCATCTTATCAATTTTATTACATTATATCGGAAATTACTATGAGGATATAAGCAATGAAAATCAAATTACATCTGCATATAAAAAGGCATGGACTGAGTTTTATACTTTAGAACCTAATACCTTAGATCTAATATTTATAGGCTCATCCCATGCATATTGTACCTTTGATCCTGAAATCATTGATGCAGAAATTGGAACTAGCAGTTTTAACTTTGGTTCTCCACTACAACATGCTGATTCTACTTACTATGTTTTAAAGGAAGTCCTAAAATATCATAAGCCTAAGGTAATGGTATTTGAATTATATTGGGATATGCTTAGTAATGAATTTGAATTAAAGCAAGCAGATACAGTTATTTCAGCAATAAATAACAAGGAATTCGAAAGAGAATTTTTAAGAAATGCTTTTCCCTTAAACGAACTGGTAAAATATATTTTTAAACCTGTTAGATTTCAGCAGGATGTATTTAGCTATTGGAACGATGAATTAAAAGAAGATATAGAAAAGCAACTCAAGCCTATAGAGGAGGAACAAAAAAATGTTCCTGGAGTGAGCTATCATAGATCGAGAGGGTTTATATATTCAAATATAGTTATACCTGAATCAGAGTTCCATGAAACCAATCAATTTATTGAATTTGATGGTGCTACATGGGATTTTAATGAAACACAAAAATCCTATATTGAAAAAATAGTTAAACTCTGCAAAGATGAAGGAATTACACCTATATTTGTGACAGCACCTATTGCCAATGTTTCAATGGACTATATTAAAAACTATGATATGCTTCATAAAAAGATTGCAGATTTTGCTGATGAACTGGATGTACCCTATAGGGATTACAATATAGTAAATAAAGAAAAGAATTTATTTATCAATGAAAACTTTAGAGATGATGCCCACCTTAACTATAGTGGGGTGCAAATATTCATGAAAGACTTTATAGAATGGTATAAGCAAGGTCAATATTGACCTTGCTTATTATTATTTTACTAAGATTATATCTACTTCTCCTTCATTATCTAAATGAAGCTTAACAAAAGAGCCTTTTTTAGCAGTTCCAAGCTCTATATGCTCTTTGCTAACCCAATAGGATTTTGCTTTACCATTTTCCATTACAGTAATCTCTATTAGTTTTCCGGAGCTAGTATCTACATCAACCACTTCTATGAATTTATCCGCATCTCTAAATATTAATTCGCCTTTAACTATTTTATCCTCAGAATTCATATAAACCTTAATATAATCCCCTACAGCTAGGTTTTGAAGCTTAGTATTTTTATCCAGCTTTATTCTCACTGGTTCTTCTCCTATAAATCCTTCGATTTCATCATCATAATTAGCTTTAAAATCATATCTTAGCTTAACTAGCTCTTCTATGGTTCCTTCTGTAGTTTGTTTAAATCCTGTAAATATAAATAGGTTGATTCTATTCTCTACTCCTGAGGTTATGACATTCTTGCTTAGTCCAAGCTTATCGAATTCATAATCTGAAAACATGAATACCCTCAGATTAGAATCTAAGCTAGCATTTGATAATATCTTTTCCAGTTCTAATGCCTTAACTTCTTTTAACTCTTTACCATCTTCGTAGAATAGGAAGGATCTTGCATCTTTATTAGCTATATATCTTCTATCTATAGTAAATTTACCCTGAGAATCCTTATCTACCTTTACAGATGAGTTTTTAATGCCATTGAAATCCTTAACTAAAGACAATTTTTCAATATATTTACCATCCTTAAGGATATATACTAAATCTCCTGATGATAAATCCTTTAATTCAAGTTTTTTACCTTGAGAATTTTCTAATTTGGATTTTAAATCTATTTCAAATTCAACCTTATTTCCATTGCTATCTATTAGACGAATTTCTTTAACCAAAGCTCTATCTACTATATAAAAATCTTCATTTTGAACCTTAGATGAAACTATATATTTAATATTATTAGCTGCATCTAGTCCATAAGCCACTTCTTGTCCCCTTAATAGGTATATATCATCATAAGCTTTCTCTGAATCTAAAACTATAAATTCTTCTCCATCAGTGGAATATAGCATATTAAACTTATTTGAAACCTTATATTCTTTATCATCTATTTTCACAACTACGTCTTTTCCATTTCTAGAAACTACATTATCTAGTTTACCCTTTAAATCTATTTTATTGCTGATTAAAAGCTTATTGTCGTCATATACATGTCCTACATTTAATTCATCAACATCCTTTAAATCAGCTGCTACTAGGCTATTATCTTGTAGCATTATAGCTCCATCTACTGCTATGGTTCTTCCGTCAGTAAATGTCACCTTATTACCGTCAACTTTCTCAATAGGCTCTACCTTAGAGAAATCAAAGGATTCTATGGCAATTACTTTATCTCTGTCTAAAGTAATTCTTGCAAAATCTGATGTTTCCTTATTATATAAATCATTATAATTTATTTTTTCATCATTATGATACACAAAATGAAGCTTATCATTTGCCTTAGCTAAGCTACCTTCAGATAAAATATCATAGGTATCTCCCATCAATAGTGCTTCGTCTCTTTTAAATTCCACTAAACCTGCCACATACTTATATGAGTTATCTATTTCATAGCTTTTAATATTATTATTTTCATCTAATTTAACCTTAATAACCTTACCAAGTAAATCGTCAACATTGTCTATATTGTTAAATCTTGCTCTAGTATAATCATTAACACTATATTTGTTGCCTTCGGCAGATTCAAGTATAACAAGTCCTAATTCATTTTCATCTATGGCATGTACTCTCTCTATTTCTGTTACTAAAGCCTTATAGCTATATAGACCTTCTTCATCTATATCTTCTTTAGCTACAGTATTATATAACATTTCAAAGGCTTTGAGTCTTGTTATCTTAGCCTTTACATCATCAATTTTAATTCCATCTAATATACCAAGTTGATCTGCCTTCAAGATATATGGTGTTGGCCAAGGTGCTGATTTTACTTCCTCTTCAGTTAATCCACCTTTAACTTGAACTAACATAACCACTATCTCTTGATAGGTTATATTCTCCTTTGGTCTAAAGGTATTATCAGGATAACCGCTAACTATATTCGCCTCTACTGCTGCATTTACCATTCCATTAGACCATGTTTTAGCATTCATATCAGTAAATTTATTTTCAATGTTTTGATATAAAGGTGCCAGAGATTCTTTCCCTAAAGCTTTTACTATAATTGTAGCCGCTTCTTCTCGTGTTAAATTACCATTTAAATTTAAATCTCCATCTCCTCCACCTACTACAAACTTCTTCTCTACCAGCCAATCTATTTTCTCGTTTCCTGTTTTAGCTAAAGAAATATTTCCAAAGCCAATCATCATCAGGAAAATTAGCAAGCCAGATATAATCTTCTTATTCTTGTGCATATCTACTACCCCCTATATTAGTTATATTTTATATATTCCCACTCTCTATCTAGTGAAACAATTTTAATATCCCACAGTCTCGAAACTCAAATCTATTTGCTCGTTACGCTCACATAGATTTGGTTCTCGTTGCGTTTGACCTACTAAAGCTCACTATCGTTCGCTAAGTTAGGTTATAAAAAAGCAAGTAGATAACTACTTGCTTCTTTACAGACTATCTATCTTGATCCACTAATTTTCCATTATAGTAGAAGTCTACATATATTTTATATTTAGCACTTCTGTTTAAATCTACATCAATGTCATATCCAATATCAGTTCTCAAATCATATAATTCATCAGTTGTATATCTATTACTTTTTAGCTCGATATCAGCTACTATATTATAATCGTATTCTGTGATACTCGCATCATATACTTCACTATATTCGCTTATTATATATCTTTCTAAAGATGCATAATCTCCTCTACTGGAAGATCCTGAGCCTGATTGTACATCTATTTGCAGTTTATCCTTGCTATCTGTATAGAAGTCATAGGATGAAGCTTTAGTTCCTGCACTTAAAGTTCCTTCTACCTTAGGATATTTATATTCCTTTTGAATATCACTTACTATATCTGATATCAATCTTTCTTGTTTTGTATATGATAATTTATCCCAAGCAGTATAATAGCTCTTATTTATATCAATATCTACAACTATAGAACTACTTTTTTCTCTCAAAGTAATATCAACTCTTAGTTTTTCATAATCCCCATAATATTTGTTAAGATCCTTTTCAAAAGCAGTTAGACCTGTTACACTATCTTCTTTCTTTTTAAGCTCTTCCTCTAAATTTTTAACCTTAGCTTCTAATTCTTTAATCTTCGCTTCTTTTTCCACTATTTGAATTTTAGCTTGATTTAAATCCAAAGCAAGTTGGCTATATTGTTGCTCATTTGCACCAGCTGAAATATATACGCTATTAGGATCATTTTGACTCCAACTAACCTGTTTTCCTAAAGCCTCACCTAATGCTCTAACCGGTAGATAGGTTCTATTATTTACTATAATAGGCTGTTGATCACTTGGTACAGATATTGCCGCACCATTGTTGAAAATTTTCATATTGGCAATCTTTCCAACTACATCCGTTCCCGCTGCCATAACTCCTGTAAATACTGATGTTCCAAGTATTGTAGCAGCCCCTAGAACAGCAACTGCTTTTTTCTTAATATTATTCATACTGTTACCTCCCTTTTTTATTTCTACTTCCTATTGTATTATCTTATATTATTATGATATTATAAAATAATGCTTTTGTCAAAGACACTAAGGTTACAATACTATGACATTTGTATTACAAATTAAATAATCATTTATTTCTTCCAGTCAATAATGGTTATTTTCTCCATTTTACATCATACTAATGGTCATCTTCTCAAAATCTGCTAAAATACTTCAATTCTTCTGCGTACCCCTTTGGCATCTTTTATATCTATCAGGGATTTCAAATACCTATAACTCCATTATAGTTATCTAATTTATCTTTACTATTCATTTGGCAGGATATTTTTCACTCGACCAATAGTTCTATGGCTATACTATAAATGGAATTTTGAATCTTTTTTCTAACATTTTCCCACTAACCGACTGCAAAATGTCCTCTATAATTATCCAGTACTGCCTGTCCACTTCGAATAATCCATTATTATTAAGTTTTATATATCCATACTTAGTATCATTTTGCACTTCTGGAGTAATAAAACTTAATTTATTATAGTCTTCATCTATAATATAAACAGTAAACTCATCTACAGTATCATTATCTAGGGGCATACTTAATTTAATAGTCCATGAATAGTCTAGCAATGTTGTATGTAGTATGTTTCCCCATGTTTCATATTCCTCATATGGGTCAGGTTGTGGCTCTGGTTCTTTGTCAATTGTAAAAGCCTTTAGATTTACATTTGTATTAGGATATATCTGGTTTACGTCTGTCCAAACAAAACCATCATACCCAATAAAGCTTTGTCCAACTTCTGCCCGTGCTCCACTGGTATAGCCACTGATTTGTCTCTCTAATGGGATTTGATACCCTCCTGTGCTACTTATTATTTTAACAATAACTGCAAAGTTACTTCCTCTACTTATTCTCTCACCTGGAAATTCTATGGTATGATACCCAGCAAAATCTATCTCCCCACTCGCAACTTTTCTACTATTGTTCAAATTTCCCATATAGTCTGTATTTACATATACTTCATATCTACAATTATCTTCACTCACAAAAAAGCCTACACCTTCGAGGCTTTTATCTCTATCTCCAGTGCGAAAAACATTTGCAAACCATCCAGTATCAGTTCCGTATCCCATACTAGTGACCATTCCTAATGGATCATATTGATATATACTATCAAATTTATATGGTTCTTCTACAATATATATTGCATTGGATTTACCTACATTAGTATCATAGTATGATACATAAAAGTATCCTTCTTCTCCCCAATTTGTACCCCAACTGTTTTTTACTATAAAAGCTCCATCTCCAGGAGGTGCAATTCTAAAATTAGTAAGACTATAATTATCATCCCATCCAACTATAGACACTGCATGGTCTGTTCCTATTGATCCATTATAATAATGAGATGCTGTTACACTGTTATAGTATACTTCATTTGAATAAATACTAGTCTGGACAGCTCCATATTCCATTAAGGCATACTTTATCAATTCATTATCTAAATAATCTTTTCTATCAGGTATATAAAGTACATTAGTAAGATGTTTTTGAATTTGAAGATTTGATGGAGAATAGAAACCATATTCATCATAAGGATCATCAGCTTCTAAAACAGGTCCTTCCCATCTGGCCATATAAGCAGTTGACATAGATCTATTGCCTCCATCATTTGGACCATAATCAAAGCCATGATTATTTCGCATGTTTTTCTCTGAAAAATCCCATATCTCTCTTGGCATTAGATATGATTCTAAAGATGAATATGCTGCAAATGTCCAGCATGAACCATTTCTCCCTTGATCCTTAATAGAAGTTACCTTATTGATGTTTCTCAAATCAAATCTTTCAGGATAGACTCTATTATACATCTCACTGAAATTTATTCTTGAGCTTCGATTTATGATAAATGGTTCCGGTATAATCCCTCTCTCATATATTTGAATAGATGTTTTATCTTTCAAATTCATATAGTTCAATTCGCCATCTTCTTCGATATAATCTATCTCATTTATATAATCTAAAAACTCTGGATTCATAGGTGCCAATCTAGGTGTTAGGTCGCTCGCAAATATATTTATTGGCATAGACATTATTACTATTGATAGTATTAATATAAATTCCAATTTATTTACCATATTATTTAATTTCATTTATGTCCTCCTATTTTAAGCTGTTATAAATCATATATTCTAGGCTCATCCCACCTTTTACCAGCCATGGTATTATTATAGCAGAGATTCTAATGTTACAATATTAGCTTGTCTTTGTACATGGTAGGCTGTATGCTTCACACCTTCCCCAAATACTCTGTTCCATACCTTAGCATCTATAAAAGCTAACTCTATCTGATTTAGTATAATCAATTTTCTATTATTCATAAATGCTCTTAGTTTTTTCATCTAATTTCCTCCTTTTTTTACTTTTATCTACATTATATATTACTAGGTAAACTATTCCAACTACTTAATTATCATATAATAGAATCAATCCTAAGTATATTTCTTTTTAACCGTCTTCCTGTTCCTATAATATATTTATCTTTGGGTCATATACCCTTTCTTGGATATACTCCCATAATCTGAGTATTGAATAGTAGCTCAATATTATATAAACTAATATTAGTTAACAACATTACGTTAACTTTAGTAAGGTAAATAGCACTTACCTGTACAACTTTTAAAGACCTAGGATGAGATAGTCCTAGGTCTTCTTATTCTATAGTTATCTATATATTTTTACGAATTGAGATATTAAAGTTAACTTTTCTTGCTAAAAGTATTCTTATCCATTATTTTATTCTCTTAAAAATTCAAGCTACACATCAAAAGTCTTTACGAACAAGGTTTTCATAATATGAAAATACGGGACTAAAATCAGTTATTTGGTTACTACTTAATAACAATTCTGTTAAATTAGTTAACCCGGATAAAGCTTCTATATTATCTATCTGATTGTTTGTTAAATATAATACTTGCAAACCTATTAGAGCTGATAATGGAGATATATCCCTTATAATATTTCTACCTAAATATAGTTCCTTCAAATTTGTTAAATTAGATAACACTGATATATCTTTTACTTGATTTTTATCTAAGTTCAATATACGAAGTTCCTTCAAATTCATTAAAGGCGATATATCACTAATAAAAAGATTATCACCTAAACTCAAATACTCTAAATTAAGTAAATTTGCCAGAGCCGATATATCACTTATCTGATTCATATTCAGAACTAAATGATATAGCTTGGGTAACCTACTTAAAGGTTCTATATCATTAATCTTGTTAAAGTTTAAATATAATATTTCTAAATTAGCTAAATTTGATAGAGGACTTATATCCACAATATGTCGATTATTACCTAAACTTAAATATTCCAAATTAATTAAATCCCTTAGTGCTGATATATCACTCAGTTCATTTCCACTAAGCTCTAAATGCCTCAAGCTCTTTAAATCAGTCAAAAATGATATATCATTTATTTTTGTATCACTTAAACTCAACGTCTCTAACCTTGTTAAGTCTTTAAAATTAGAGGTATCTGTTATTAAATTACCGCTTAAATTTAATTCTTCAATATTAACTAATTTAGCAATTGGAGATATATCATTTACCTGACACCCAAATAAATCAAGGGTTTGTAATTTATATAGATTCTCTAAATCTGATATATCCTTAACAGGATTATTAGTCAACTTCAAATATTCTAAATTAGATAAGTTTGACAGTATAGATATATCACTAATGTAATTAGAGGATAGTTGTAAATGTTTTAAATTCTTTAAATTCTTAAGAGGGGATATATCTCTAATGCTACACTCATACATTGACACCTTCTCTAATTCAGTTAAATTAGCTAAGGGGATTAAATCTTCTATTAGAGGGGTTTTAAAAAAATCAATTGTCTTTAAATTTGGTAAATCAGCTATTGCTGATATGTCACTAAGGACTTTTGATTGAGAAGATAAATACTTTAAATTTGATAAATGTTGTAACCCTTCCAAAGTTTCAATTGGTGCACTTCCCAATGATAAAATCGTTATTTTTTCCACGTCACTTTTTAAAATATCCCCTTGATACTTTCCGGTTGCAAATCTTATAGCCTTTTCCAAATTCTCATCAGGAAATTTAATTCCTTCATCTGTATTTTCACTTAGCCCAAAATCTTTAAAATAAATACTATCATAAAATGGTGATACTGGACTAAAATCTGTGATAGGATTAAAAGCTAAATATAACGAAACCAATTTAGTATAATTACTTAAAGGAGATATATCAGATATTTGATTAGAGCGTAATCCTAAGCTAGTTAAATTTGTAAGTCCGGCTATAGAAGATATATCACTTATTTGGTTATATCCTAAATTCAAATGCTTTAATTTATCTAAGTTTTTTAAAGGTGTAATATCCCTGACTTTATTATCATATAAATCTAGAGTCTCTAAATTAGTTAGACTAATTAAAGGTGATATTTTCTCTACTTCATTATACATTAAATCTAATTTTTTTAGGGTTACTATGTTTTCTAAAGGCCGTATATCTTTTATTTTATTATTAGCTAGATATAAAAACTCTAATTTAGTTAAGTACTGTAATCCTTCTAAGCTTTCAATTCCCTTATTATCTGCATCAAGCTTAGTAATTTCTTGAAGATCATCTAAAAAAATACTTCCTGTTTGTTTATCTATGACTTCCCGTATTGCCAGTTCTAGATTTTTATCTAAAAATTTAACTTCTTGATTTCCTTCATTTAATTGAAATATAAATGGAACCTTAATCATTTTATTAAGCTTTTTATTATTCTCAGATGTAATATCATTTGTAATAAATATATGATATGTCTCATCCATGGTATATTCTTCTAGTGGTATTATAATAACTGTTTTTTGATCCTCTCCCATAACTACTCTTGAATCGATAATAATGTCTCTTTCATTTTTTATATAAATATTATCATTATTCACTGTAGATTGGTCTAATTCATAATTAAATTGGATGTTCCATTCTTTTATAGGATTATCTGTAAATTTCGTTTCCCATATGATAGCTAAGTCTTCTTGAGCACAAACCTTCATCATTCCGATATTTAACCCAAATAATAGAGCAAATACTAAAAGCACAATTGTTTTTCTACTCACAAAAATCCTCCTTTACTTTTTTATTGGAATACTATTACTTCATGGAGTATCAATTACATATATCTTATCATCTATCCATATATAACTCAATATCAGTGCTTCTATATAGCTTATTTTCTCTCATTAACCCCTAAAACAAATCTTATTATAGGATTGAAGATTTAATAACTATATAATATAATTAGGTAAAGCCATGTTTCCAAATTTAACCATAGGGAGGTATAAAATGAAAAAGAATGTTAGTTTATTAATCGCATTAGTAGTATTAGTATCATCAAGTTTTGTTTGGGGAGATAGCAATGAATATCTAGACTTTGATGAATATGGATTTAGAATGAATCCAAAACAGGAAATTTCTAGACAATTATTTAGTGTAGGAACAGTAGAATGGGAAACTTTTCCGAGTAAAAGCAATGTTCCATTAGATAAGATGTGGACTATAGAATTTTCTCGTACAATTGATATTAATGAAATTGATGCTGTAGTTATTGAGCAAGGAACTCAATATATTCCAGTAACAATATCAAAAACTGTAGACAATAAATTAGTTGTTTCTCCAAGAGATGAATTTGCTGGTAATACTAACTATGTTCTAAAGGTATTGTTGAACAATGGTAAAAGATATAAAATGGATTTTAGAACTAGGAACAGTAACAGAGAGGCAGATATAGAACCAAATAATACATACTTAGAAGCATCTAAGGTATATTTAAATGAGGTCATCAATGGTGAAATCACTAAGGGTGATGTAGATTTCTTTAAGGTAGAAATACCTAGTCATGGAACATTAAATCTCAACCTAACCGGATTCAATAATGTAGGTATGTCTTTGTACCTATATGGTCCTAATGGAAATAATGAGTCTTATATGGAAAGTAAAACAAACTTTACACAAGGAGGAATATCAGAGGGACTAAGACCGGGAACTTATTATATAAAAGTAACTACTCGTTATGATAGTGATTATTCTCCATATGAATTAGAAATAAACTTTGATGAAAGTCAATTTAAAGATGATAATGGAGTAAGTAATTATTTATATTCAGAATTAGTAGATTTAAATGGTAGTTTTACAGGACATGTTGGATATTTCTCAGATTATAATCGCGGAAATTATAATGATTTCTTTAAGGTAGAAATACCTAGCCACGGAACATTAAATCTCAATCTAACCGGATTCAATAATGTAGGTATGTCTCTGTACCTATATGGTCCTAATGGAAATAATGATTCTTATATGGAAAGTAAAACAAACTTTACACAAGGAGGAATATCAGAAGGATTAAGACCAGGAACTTATTATATAAAAGTAACTACTCGTTATGATAGTGACTATTCTCCATATGAATTAGAAATAAACTTTGATGAGAGTAATTTTGAAGATGATAATGGAGTAAGTAATTATTTATATTCAGAATTAGTAGATTTAAATGGTAGTTTTACAGGGCATGTTGGATATTTCTCAGGTTATAATCGCGGAAATTATAATGATTTCTTCAAGATAGAAATACCTAGAGAAGGAACATTAGATATTAATCTAACTGGATTCAATAATGTAGGTATGTCTTTGTACCTATATGGTCCTAATGGAGATAATGAGTATGCTATGAAAAGTAAAACAAACTTTACTAAAGGTGGAATATCTGCCTCATTAACTCCCGGAACTTATTATATAAAAGTAACTACTCATTATGATAGCAGTTATTCTCCATATGAGTTGGAACTGGAATTTGATTAGAGGTTATATGATTTTAATAGTTTTCACCACGTTCTAGGTAAACAAAAAATATATTGAAAATTAAATAAAAATTTGTTATTAAAACAATAAGTTTTTATGAAAAAATTCTCTTCTCTGGCAAAAAGTATATATACCTAAGTCCAGAAAAGAGAATTCTTATATATTTTAATATTAATAATAAACAAAACTTTTTAGATAACTGTATAATTCTAATAAATATCTATTACCTCTAGATTATCAGGCGCCTCCATTATAATTTCAGGTAGTGATTCAGCGATAGAAGGTATAGCTAAAACTATATTCATTATAATTTCATCCTCTTCAAGATTTTGCTCTAATCCTTGAAAAAATACTTCTGTTACCTTAGCTTTGAAATCATTATAATTCACAAGCTTTCCTTGAACCAGCTTAGCAAACGTGTGACCCATATAAGCTTCTGATATAGCCTCATCAATCTGTTGATTAGTCATTGGTGTATAATAAGATTTCTTTAATGTTACATTATAGTACAATGGTAAATCATCTGTAGCATATGTCACATTTGTGAAAACAAAACCAAATAGTAGAAAGAAAAACATAAAGCCAATTATCACTATCTTTTTCATTTTTTACCCCCTATTATGTTTATATTATTATCCAAATTATACCATATGATTAAGTTTATATCAATAAACTTAGCTCTAAAATTCTATATATGTTACTTGTTTCAAGAACTTTAACAACAGCAAAAGGAGATTGAACTACTTGTGATTCTCCTGGTATCAATGTAAGTGATTCATTACAAACTATTCTTTGCCAGTAATAATATTGACTTGGTCTTACCCCGTTTTCAGCACACCATTTTCTTATTAGCATACCACTATTTCGACACCTAGAGATAATTTCACGTCATTCCTCAACTAGAACTTGGGATTAACGGATATCATATCCATACTGCATTCTTTCTGATACCTTATTATCTCATTTAGCAATTCTCATGAATACCAATCTTTTATTATATGCTTGCTTAACAAGTAGTAGCTGGTGGAGTAATTTTTGATCGAAAAAGGAAAGAGACTCTGGACTTATGATTACTTCCTTTCCTATTTCGTGTCTCTCCTTAATAACAAAACCCTCAAGGATTAAATCCCTGAGGGTATACTTGCATCAAGTTTATACTTGAGTAATTTATTTAGTTCCTAATTATAGTCCCATTGCTGCTACTATGTCTGCAAGTGTTGCATATGGAACATTTGCTAATACCGCATCTGCTACATCAGATTTTTGAGCAGTAGTTAATGCATCAAATGCTTCATTGCCTAAAGCTGTTAATGCAGTAATCATATCAGCTATATTATCTGCTGTATTAACACCATTAATTAATGTTTCATAAGCAGTTATTTTTGTTCCTAGTAAAGCTTTAATTTCATCATAGTCAGCTGGTACTGGATCTTCTGCAGCTAATTCATCAATAAACCACTCTGCAAATTCATTCTTTTTAGCAGATGAAAGGTTTAAATAATCGGAGTTTTCAAATTCAAATAATAAAGCTCTCATTTCAGTTGCTGTTTCAGCTTTCATTACTTTTCCATAAATAACAAGTTTCGTAGTTTCTGCTTCTAAATCCTCAATTGCATTAGTCACATCTTCTACACTCTTTGTCGCTGGATCAGCGGTGAATCCTTCTAAAGCTCCTACTAAAGCAACATATTCTGGATCAGTTTCTTCTCCACCTGCTGCTAGATATGCTCCCATAGCTACATTTGCATCATCTATAACAGTTAATGCTTTAGTTGCTGCTTTTAAAGCTTCTACAGCTGAAACAAGAGTTGTAGTCGCAAGTGCATTAACACTTAAATCTTCTGCAACTAAAGCTTCTACAGCTCCAACAACATCTATATATTCTGTTTCTTCTGCAAAATCTTCACCAAATGCTACTTCAAATGCTGCTAATGCTTCTTCTGCTTCTACTATAGCTGCATCTGCTGCTTCACGTGCTTCAGCAATTGCCTCTAATTGAGTATCTATAGCTTCAATGGTTTCTGCTTTAGTATTGCTATTAACAGTATCTTCTGTTTCTTCATTAACTAATTCTAATGTTACTAATGCTGCTTTGTATGCATTCAATTCTGATGGTTTTGCATCTGCATCAATTATTACACTATCATTAGTTACTACAGCATCAAGGTTAATTTGGTCAATCTTATCTTGAACTAATTCAACAGTTGTCATTCCACCATCAAGAGCTAAATCAGTAGTAAAGATCAGACCAGCAACATCCATATATGCATCCATATTAGCATCATCAACAAATTGGAAGTATTGTTTTAATACAGTATATTTTGCAAATTCACCAGTTGCATCATCTAATGCTGCTTTGAATTCAACAAAATATGATCCAGCTTCTGCTGCTTCGTTTGCTGCATCTATAACTAATTCTTGAACTTCTGCTACTGTTTTAAAAGTACCTGTTACATTAGCTTTATAAGCATCAACATTAGCTACATCAAAGCCTGTGAAATAAGTATCATCAGCTAAAAGTGTTGCTAATTGAGCTGCAGTAGCAGTATTAATTTTAGCAACTAAATCTTCAACTGCTTTAAACTCAAGAGCTACATTAACAACTTGTGTTTCTTCACCTATTGTTACTTCAACAACATATTCATCATCACCAAAGTTTTTGCTGCTAATATCAAATGTTACAACATTATCTTTGATTTCAACAGCATTAGCTGTAACCATTGCAGTTCCAGTCTTTGCACCTTCTTCATCAAGTGCAAAAATAGCAACCTTTGCTGTTGCTCCTTCTTCTGCTTCGAATACAGCTACATTTAAATCAATTGTCTTGTCAATAGCACTTACTTCTACAACTTTTAATTCTTCTTCAGGCAATTCAACTTCTTCTAATCCTTCAACTATAGATGGTATTGCTGCAACTACTGCTTCTATTGCTTCTTCTTCTGTTTTGCCAGAATCTAAAGCTTCTTGTAAAACTTCTATTACTGCAGCTCTATATTCATCATAATTAACTAATTTGTTATTCACTAATTTAGCTATTTCGTTTCCATTGTTATATTCAGCTATTAGTTCGTCTACTGATTCATTAGTCATTGGTGTAGTATATTCTTTTTCCAAGGTTACATTATAATATAACATATTAGCAGCGGATGCTACACTACCCATAACCATTGTCAGTGCTAAAATTAAGGATAACATTAATCTTAATTTTTTGTTCATAAGTTTCCTGCCCCCTTGTCATTTTATTTAAAATCATAAATATATCGGTTATATGCTAGGGAGCCCTAGCATATAACCTGAAATATTTCTTTGCATTATTTAATTAGATGTTTAGCAATGATTTTGCTAATGTAGTATCTTCTACACCATCTACTTCTACAGTTACTTTAACTTGTAAATCACTTACATCATATACTTCAAAACTTCCATCAGCATTTAATTCTATTTCTGTTCCATTAGCTTTTACTACTACTTTACCTTCTAAGCTTGCAGGAATAGTAAGTTTTCCAGAAAGTTTAGTAAATAATACGGATGGTGCTGTTGCCCAAGCAACATTTTCTTCTGGTTCTTCTTCTTTCTCAACTAATTTAGCTATTGCTGCATTAACTGCTGCTACTTTAGCATCTACTTCAGCTTGAATAGCTTCTGGTAATGCTTTTGCTGCTTCAAGTGCTTCTTCGAATGCTGTCCAGCTTTCAGCTGTATAATCAGCTTCTACTTTAGCATCTGCTTTGTCTAAAGCTGCTGTTAAAGCTGCTTTATCAACTTCTGGTTTTGGTTCTTCTTTATCTTCAACTAATTGGAAAGATACTATTAATCTGTCATCATTTCTATCAGTTGTAATTTTTTCAACTCTTGTTTCATTTGCTACTATTTCAGCTTTGATATCTTTTGAACCAATAGCTACTATTGTTCTTCCGTTAGCTGCATATAATTTTGTATCGTCATCAGTCTTATAAGTTGTTCCATTTACTTCGATTCTTGTACCAGTTGAATTGATATAAGTTACTAAATCTCCTTCAACTTCTGAATCGTCTGCAATTCCTGGATTAACGATTACTATCATATCATCTTCATAGTCTGAATCTAATAGATAAGAAATCTTATCACCTTTTCTTGGTCTTCTACCAAAGATATCTGTTGATCTTGTTTCATATAATGTTCCATCTACGCCTTTTATTTCATAAGCATAGTTTTCGATTCTTGATACTTCACCATATCCATTAAATATAACTTTATCTACAGATAAAGCTAAATCTTCAGTTTCTTTTGATTCTACTACTGAGTAAATAGATCCTTTTGTAAAGTCTACTTTACTTTCATCAACTGAACCATCTATTGTGAAAGTTCTTTCAGTTCCATCAGAAAGTTCTATTAATATTGTAGATTTTCCTGATGCTTTTCTGTCAGTGTATCTGATTAGTTTTCCATAAATAGCATCTTTTTGAGATGGAGCAATGTCTAAATCATATAGTACCATTGTATAAACATGGTCTGCTCTAGCGAATTTATATCCTCTTACAGATATTCTATCAAATTCTTTTTCGTCTATTAATGAAACTCTTACATCATCTGCTTTAGTAGTATTGTTTTCTTCATCTTTTTCAACTAATTTTTTGTATGCTTTAACTACGTCAGCTATCTTTCTTACTTCTGCTTTACCTTTAGAATTTACAACGTATACTACAGTATCATCAGTAATTCTAAGTCCGTTGATTTCTCTATCTGTTAATTTTGTTACTTCATCTTTATCATCATAGTCTCTTACTGTAACTAATGTTTCACCATCAGTATTAACATATACTAATGAATTTTCATCAATTCTGTTTAATCCTTGATGTGCAGTTTTAGTTCCTGCTACATAAACATCTGTATCTAAGTTTCCTACATAGTCATTAAGTTTATTGTCAGGATTTAGAACTCTCATTTCTTTTCCAACTACTCTAGTTGCTACTCCTGCGAATTCACCAAATCCTACATCTGAACCTACGAATTGAACTTTTCCATCAAGTCCTACTAATACTTTTACTGATTCTCCTCTGAAGCTATCTAATTCTTTATAAGCATCTTTAGCTGTTAAAGTATAGAATTTGCTATCAGATTCAAATTCGTAAACTGCTTCCTTAGGTGATTTTGTAGGTATAGTGTATGATGTTCCATCTACTACTATATAGTCACCATCTTTGTCTTCTGTAATCTTATCTAATTTACCTGCTATTGCTTTATCTTGTAATACAACATATTTAGTTGATGTACCAACTTTGTATGTGTGGATTACATTATCAGCTTTTACATCTTCTAAAGTTCCTCTAGTGAATGTCTTATCATTTACTAAGATTACTCTAGCAGTTGTTACTTCAGTTTCAATTAAGTTTCCATTTCTAACATCGTCATAGGAAATAACATGATCTTTTCCTCTAACTTCTTTAACTTCTTTAACTGGCATTATATCATCAAAGTTATATGCATCTATGAATAATACTTTACCAGATTTAACTGTTATTCTTGCATATTCAACAGTTTCGTTGTCTTTTGCAAAATCAACATATTTTAAATCTTTATCATTTAGGTATGTTCTGAAAACTCTTTCGTCTGTGTCTTTGTATTTTTCATCTAAATTAACGATATATTGTTTCTTGTTGATTGTTAATCTGGAAGAAGTTATTCCTGAAACTGCACCAGTTAGAACTTCATAAGATGAGTCTACTTTAACTTCTACAACTTTGTTGTTTTTATCAATTGATAAATCAACAACTTTTCCTAATAAATCTTCAGCATTAAATTTAGCTGGTAATTCATAAGTGTATTGTTCGCCTCTTAAGTCTTCTCTTGAAGCATCTACAAAGTTAGCTCTTTGAACTTCTTTGATTACTTCTACTGTAACTTCGTTTGCGCCAACTCTTGCGATTCTGTCGTTTTCTAAAACGATAGCCTTGATAACATTGTAATTACCAAATTTGCTACTGTTTAATACATTGTATAACATTTTTAAGATATCTTCTTTAACTGCTGGAGCTCCAACGTTTGCAATTGTAACGCCTTCTGTAACTCCTATTTCATTAGCTTTTGCAACATATGGTGCATACCAAGTTAATGCATTAGCTTTTTCAGCTTCTGTTAAGTCTCCATTTAAAGCTATTTTAGTTAATACAACTAAAGCTTCAGCATAAGTTGTAGTTCCTGCTGGCATGAATTGACGTTTTGCATTTCCTACCATATATCCTTTAGCATTTGCATAGGATGCATAACCATTAGCCCAGTGAGATGATGTCATATCAACAAATCCTGATGGAAGTGATTGTAATGCCTTAGCTGATTCTTCATCTTGAAGAGCTACTGCAACTATTCTAGCTAAAACATCTCTTGTTACAGTTTTTTCTAGACCATAGTCACCTGATCCGTCTCCTTGTAATAACCCTTGATCGATTAACCATTGCACTTTTGAATCAAGAGTTGTTTCTGCTGTTTCAGCAAAAACTGTACCGAAAGTTCCTAGTACCATAACTAAAGCTAGTACTAAGGATAAAATTCTTTTACTCATAGTCTATTGACCTCCTTTAAAATTATAAATTTTACAAAACAGTTAAGTTTTGCATTCTATCCTAGATTATAGCATCAAAGGAAAATAAAATCAATTCCAATAATGCTAATGTAATAAATTTGTAATATAACTACTAAATCTATTACCATAACCCTTATGCTATTAGTATATACTAAGAAGTAATGTAATACAATTACAGTTGTGTTACAGTTATATTACAAATCAGTTCACAGTTCACAATTCACAATTCACAGTTCACAATTGTTGGGGTCTAGATATTGGGTCTTTATTGGCGACCGTAGGTCGCTTCCTTAATTGTGCATTGTGCATCGTGAATTGTGAATTTACTCTAGTTGTTCAGTATGTTTTCTCTAAAGTCATACATCAGTCTTGTTTGTAAGTAATTAATGAAATTAACCAATATTACTGCTGTTTCTTCCTTTGTTATATTTCTATTTGGGTAGAAGTATTGGTCGTTATCTATTATGTCTAATTGCTTTGCCATATATACATGGTCTTTTGCCCATGTTGGTATACTTGAGTCATCTTGGAAGCCTGTGGTATAGTTCTTGATTGGCGCTTGGTTTTGCATGCCTAGTAGACGGATTAATATTGTAATTGCCTCTGCCCTTGTCAAGGCTCTATCTGGAGCAAATTTATCCTTACCTACTCCTTGCATTATATTTCTCTCTGATACTGCTTCGACATATTTGAAGTTTCTATGTGTCTTAGGTACATCTACATATATAGGAAGTTTCTCTACTTTATTTCTAGAGGATCTTCTGCTAGTTTCCTCTTCCACTGGTAATTCTATATCCATTGTCCCTACTAATGCCTTAGCAAAATCTCCCCTACTCATTGGTGTACTTGGTCCTAGAGTTGTAGTATTTAGGGGTAACCCCTCCATACTTGCTATTAAAAGTATGTCCTTCTCTGATGCTAATCCTCTAATATCTCTTAATGCTGGGATATTAAGCCTTGTAATTATTGGATTAGTATCTATTTGTGTAGAGCCATTACCTATATTCCTCCAAAGCATCTTTCCTTCTTCTGTGATTACTGGTAAGTCATAATCATATTTCAATGTGTTTTCATGTTTCTCTGTAAGGATATATCCTCCCTTGAAGGAGATTTGATTTGGTACGTTTTCTACATAGTTATAGTCCTTAGTTTTATTATAGGATGTCTCAACTACTGCTGTACCTTCCCATGCACCTTGACCTGTTACTTTGTTTTCATAGTTCATTATATATTGTAATGTTTGCGTTTCTGTAGCAGACCAAGGGCTATCATAGCCTACTAGATTACCTATAGTCTGTACTGTTATTTCTTCTCTACCTCTATCTAGACGATATGTCTTTCTAGCTGACCAGTCTCCTGCATAGAACTGTAGCAGTCCTGTATCCTGTACTACTTGTCCTTGATTCCATTGATAGTCTTCTGTCTTTACTTCATATTTCTTTTTTCCTACTTGGAATGTTTCCTTATAGGAATCTAAAGTTTTCTTTGACGTAGTTTGCTTACCATTGGTTTCAAAGGTTGTAATCAGTTTTACTGTTCTAGATAGACTTGCTCCTACCTTTTTATTGTCTAGTTTATAAGTATATTGTTCTGTTCTTTCATCAGTTTTATCTTTTATACTAATCTTCAAAGTTCCTTCCAGTTCTATTGGTTCTCCTGTAAGGAATACTACTTCTTTATAACTGTTTTCGTTGTTGATTCCTCCCTCATAGCCTGGAATGTCTACGGCGAAGGAAGCAATTGATTGCATTAGTATTAAGATTGCTATTATATAGGAAGTAATTCGTTTCATCATTGTTCTCCTTTTTTAGTGAATAGTGAAGAGTGAAAAGTGAATAGTTTTGGGTAAAGCTTTTAGGTCTTTTTATGTTTTTAACTATTCACTATTCACTTTTAGTTATTCACTTGTTGTTTTGTTTGCTGGTTTTTACTGTTGCATGAAGCATTTTTGTTAACTCTGTACACTCTTCTATTATATTTTCAGCTTCAGCTTTACCTAAATATTCTGTTTCCATTAATAGTTCTAACCAATATTGTGTTTCACTAATTTCTTTTAAAGCAATGCTCATCTTAGATATGAAATCTGGCATGCTTTGTGCAAATCTGGCTTCTCTTATATTTGCACCAACACTTGTCCCACTTCTCAGCAATTGTTTAGAAAGAATAAACTCTCTTTTTTCATCAACAAGATATTTATAAAGATATACAATTTTTATTGCAAAAGCCTTACTTTTTATAAATAAGATACTTTCTTTCACTAAGATTTCTCTCCTTCTTTAACTATTCACTATTCACCATTAGTTATTCACTATACTATTAGTCTTCGATTAATAATATATAAGTTGTGCTATTAGATGATAACTTTTGCTTAATTAGGTAAGCCTTGCTTGTTTTTCTTATCTTATATATTTCTTCTAATGATATTGGTTTGTCGTTGACTAATACTATTGCTTTAGTTAGGTCTAGAGTTTCATCTGTGCCTTTTTCCCATCTTTTTGTTAAGGTGTTGTAGTTTGTTACCTTTGTCAGTTCTATGGTTTTAGTCCCTTGGTCTATATTTTTTATTTCACCTAGTGTACTGTAATCCATTCTTACTAATTGGTTGTAGCTATTAGTTTCCTGTGGTACTAAATTAATACTTAGAACTTCTTTACCTAGCTCAGTTTCTCTAGCTACTACATAGGCTGGTTTGTTTTTGTAATAGTCTTTTTGTATCCTATCCCTTAGGCTCTTATCCTTTATATCTATTAAATCTATATACTTAGAATCTAAGAAGGACTTAGTTGGTATATTCTTCTTTAACTCTGAATCGTATACTAATGTATCTTCTGTGAATATCATTTCTTCTGAACTTGGGTTAGATACAAATCCTGCTGTAGTAAGTATTGTTTTATCTAGCTTAAAGTTATTGCCTAAAATTAATTTATAGTCTAGTACATCTTCTATCTTTCCTTTATAGACTAATAGTCTTGAGCCGTCTATTCTATCCTCTAATAATGTTGTTCCTTCTATAGATACTACTGATGCTTGCTTCATCCCATTCTTAAAGTCTGATACTAGATAGATATCCTGATATTTATTGAGGTTTAAACTATCTACCAATCTATTATCCTTCACTACTATAGTTCCATCATGGAAGAAGAACATATTCGAATCTACTATCATTTGTCCATTTCCATAGTCTATATTCTGTAATAAATCATTATACTCCATGCTAGAGCCTGCTTTTATAAGCATCTTTCCTACTGATTGTTTTCCAAAGGCATTCTCATAGGCTATATAGGCTTCTAACCCTTTTCTTTTTTGGAGGTCGGATAATGTTAGTTTCTTTCCTCCTTCATATATGGAACCTGTGCCTAATTTTATTTGTGTCTTTTGTACTGTTCCTATCCATACTCCTTGGTTCAGTACCTTTGGTTGTGAGATTATGACTTCCTTATTCCTCTCATCCACCATTTCAATTTTACCCTTTAATACTCCCTCTATATGCTTTTCTTCATCTTCTATTTTTATCTCTGATACTGTGGAAGAATAAGGATCATTGAATGTCAGTAATACCCTATCCCCTTCCTTTAACTGACGAAGCTCTGCTACCATTCCCTTTTTATATAGAGTTGTGGAAAAAGGGTCTATTTTATATTTTTCTCTAGATTTAGTTGTTAGAATCTCTATATCTTGATTTGTGGCAAATAATACTGTACCCACTCTAAATCTTGTATTAGGTATGATATATCCATCCCTAGTAGGGTCATCTTCTTCTATTAATTGTATTTTTACTGTATTTCTATCTCTTACTGTGGCTATAACTTCTTGTCCAAAGTATAAATCTGTTACTTTTATTTCCTTTGGCAAATCAATGGTGTGTAGATTATCCTCCCAATCTAGGATTGTAATCTGTCTATTTACTATATCTATGACTTCTATTGTACCTTCTATTATTATTTCCTTTGGATTAGCGGCGATAGAGGGTATAGCTTGAAGTAATAGTGTTATTGCTAGGATTAAGGTTATTATTTTTTTCATGATGACCTCCTTTTTTAGTGAATAGTGAAGAGTGAATAGTGAATAGTTTTGAGTAAAGCCTAAAGGTCTTTTTATGTTTTTAACTATTCACTCTTCACTATTAGTTATTCACTATTAGTTATTCACTATTAGTTATTCACTATTAGTTCTATTTATCAGAAATTAGTAAATACTTACCTTTCTGATTAAATGAAACGGTTCTAGCTTCTCCTGCCTTTTCATATGTTCCTGTACTTATATTGAATACTCCTAAATATACATTTTTCGTATTTGTATATAGTAGAGTATCTAAGTCTAAGGTTAATTTTCCTGACCTTAGTAGCTTGTCTATACTTATTGTATCCTTTCCTCTTTGGAAAAGGAAGTCTATATCGTAAAGAATTGATGCTACTTTTTTTCCTCTTGGGATATTAGTTTCTCTTCCTTTTTTGATAACAATCTGTAGGTTTGAGTCCTTATCCCCTTCATCCATTGTACTTACCTTGTAGGTGTACATATCCTTTGGATTGATAGTCATTGTCATTGTGCCATCTTTGATATTCAATGCGGAATCAGTTCTTGCTAAAGCTAGTGGTATTTTGATTATATATTCATTTGCGCCTTTGTACTTAGTTAAAGTGAAATCTATGAAACCAAGTCCATTTTTAATATCATCTGAGCCTAATGTTCTAATAACTTTATTTCCTTCTATAGTTTCTTTACCCTTTAATTCTATATTCTTTTGATTTTCTTTTAGTTTATCTTCTTTTTCTTTTTGTTTGTAATCTTCTTGTACACTTAATGTCTTCACTGTAACTGTGGCAAAATCTATGGCTGCTCCATATTCATTCAATGCTCTTACCATAAAGGTATACTCTGTATTTGGCTCCAATCCTTTTACTAGATATTCTGCCCCAGATGTTGTACCTACGAAGGTATTAGCTGAGTCCTTAGTTTTTCTACCATAGATTTCATAGTCTGTCGCTCTATTTAATAAATCTGGGTCTGACTTATTCCATATTAGCATCACTGTAGATTCATATCCCGGTATACCTTCCAACACCATTGGTTTTAATGGTAGAGGTTTTTCATATTTAAAATCATTATATGGGTCTGAGATACCACCGTCTGGGTTGATGATTATTAAGCTGGTATTTTCTAAATCAGTAGCTTCAGCAAAGGTAACTTTAATTTGATTTTCACTGACTACTTGTACCGTAGCTGCTTCCATACCTCCTATAACTGATGATTCTACATTATTTCCATCTTTATCTACTCCTGTAATACCTTGCCCCTTTAACTGCATATCTGGCTTTACATCTTTAGTCTGTATTATCTTTCCGCCTACTATTACCTTAGCACCCGGTAAGAACTGTATTCCATCTATAGTAACTACTGTTTTAGTGTCATTGGTAAATAATTTCTTAGGGCTTACATCATTTATCTTCGGCTTTGATATATAGGTGAAGGTCAAATTATCCTGTGTTGATGTACCATCTGGATTTTCAATCTTCACTTTTACAGGTCCAAGCTTTGGTGATGGTGGAGTTATTAGTTTTATTGTAGTATCTGTTATTTCTAGTATATCTTTAGCAGGTACTTCTACTCCACCAAAGAATACTGATATAGTATTATCTCCATAGCCCTCCATATTTTTTCTAAAGTCTTTCCCTTTAATAGTGACCTTAGTACCTCCTGTAGCAGGACCTTTATTTGGTTCTATATTTCCTGCTCCCGGCTCTGATTCTCCTTTTATAAATTGAATATATATTGGAGCATTCCACATATTATTTGGATTATCTGATGAAACTTGAGCTCCATCTCCATTTGTTACTGTAACCCTATATAGATTTCCTACTACATTTTCATTGACTCCCGGCATTGTAAATGCTAGTTTATTTGGTGCTGCATTTAGAGTTTCTGTAATATCTTTATTTTCTATCTTTAGTATATTTCCTATTTGAATAGTTGCACCTTCTCTAAAGTCTTCTCCTAGGACTGTAATATTTTGTCCGCCTCTATAGTCTAGCCTTATTATTCTTGTATTTCCATCATCACCTTGCTCTGGATCTTTACCATCTCTTGTAATATTGGTTATTTTAGGCTTACTAGCTGGATTAGTATATTTGTATTTTGTTGTAGCCCTTCCTCCATCTGGGTTTGTAACCTCTACCTGCACATCTCCTATTGTATAATAGGAAGGAGTTTGTAAAGATATAAGTCCTGAGTTTACAAGCTTTGTTTCTGGTGAATATCCTTTTGCTACTACTAGTTTTCTTCCGCTTTTTTCCACTTTAATGAGTTCATAACCTGGGAATTCTTTGTCTCCATTTCTTAGTTCCCATATAGGTAAATATATCGGTGTACCATCATAGCCATCTATGGTAAAGGTCTTCTTATATATTTCCTTATCATATTTAGCTGTCATTGTAATGGTAGCTGATGTAATGGCTGTATTGTTATAGTCTAAAGTAAAGTCTCCATTTTCTAGAGTTATTTGTGCAATATTGTTGTTTATATCCTTTGTATCTCCTATTGTACCAAACCTAACTAATGCATTAACATCCTCGTATTCTTTTTTCTGACCATTTTCTAAGACATATATCCTTGTTCTTTGGAAGCCTGAACCTGATATCTCAACTGAGTCTTTACCTTGCTTTTTACCTATATCTCCTACTATTTTATTTATCGTTATCTTTGAGCCTTCAAAGTTTAGGACTACCTTGTTAGATGTACCAAAGTCATTGTTCACCACATATAGTTCCTGTTTACCTGCTGCTATTTGCGGTGTAATAACTCTTATATATCCATCTCCAAACTCTACTATTCTAGCTTCTATTCCACCAATTCTTACTGTTGGAAGGACTGGTGATGTTAGATATTTTGTGTAAGTTTCTACTGGTGCCAATAGTTCTTCTGTAGCTCCGTCTTTCTCTTTATAATTTAGCCAACTGGTATAGGAAGTGTACTCTCCATCTCCATTTAGGTCTTCATAGAATACCTTTACTCCGTTTCTTTCTCCTTCTATCCATCCAGCATATTTTGGTGTTAGAGCCCAAGGCTCTTCAAATTTAAAGTATTTTCCTGTAATAGTTAATATCTCTTCTCCTGCTGCAGAGCCTATTTGATTTTCCTTTTGAAACTCTGCCTTATCTATTACTGGTCTTGCAGATGGTGGAATTACATAGGTAAATCTTCCTAATGCAGTACCACCATTTCCATTTTCTACAGTAACGGGTACTAGCTTTCTATCGGTTCCCTCTTCATTCATATTTCTTCTATAGGGTGGCATTGCAGTTATTATAAGGGTATCCACTCCACCTCTTATTTCTCTTTTTATACTGTTTTGAGGTACTAGTGCTCCATCTACATAAACCTTTGAATTATCTTCAAAATTCTTTCCTTCTATCAATATCTGATATCCTCCATCTATGGAGCCTATGGATGGTTTGATTTCTGTTATTTGTGGTTTTAAAGATACAGTTTCATAGTAGTAGAATAAATCCTTTGCTGTGGATTTCTTTGTATCTGGATTTTCTACTGTGATTGTATATCCACTTGGTAGTTTTGATACTAATGGTGGAACTCTAAACTCTATTCTATTTTTATCTTTAACTTGTACCCTAGAACCATAGATATCTTCGCCACTAAATTTATATGGTGTCTTCATTACAAGGTCTAGAACTAAAGTACTTCCTTGAAATAGTTTAAGTCCATCTTCTGAGACATCTACTTTATATGTTTGCCCGCCTTTTTCTGCGATTAAATCACCATTTTCATATCTTATATTATATAGATTTATTATATTGTTCTCTTCTGCTCCACTTCCTCCATCTGAAAGGAAGATATTCATTCTATTATCATTATAGATAGTAAAAAATTTGTTTTGATTGTTTCTATCTACTAATATTACGCTATGAGCATAACTCGATAGTTTTGCTACGCTATGCTCTGAAGCTATTAACATTTCAGATGAATTCGTATATGGCTGCAATACAATATTTCCATTAATATCTCTATTATATTCATTGATGTCTTTCCCATCCATCAATACTCTACTACCTATTAATCTATGGATTCCCATTCCTGTAATACTTACAACTGATGGATTTGGTGCTAGGAAATTATCTCCATCTATGACAACTACAGTATCTAATGTTCCACTCTTAGGTGAGAAGCTTGTAAGGATCGGGTCTCTTTGTAATGATTTTACAAAGGTGAAATCCTTTACTGCTATACCGCCGTCTGGATTCATGACCATTATTTTAGTTGGTCCATCTATTATTTGTGGAAACTTAGGTGCATTAAATTTCAATATTGTATTTAATCCTGATGGATCTAGTTCCTGCTTTACTCCTGTAACCTCAACTCCCCCTAAGAATACTCTTGCCCCTTGCTGGAAGTTTGAACCAGTGACTATTATTTCTTCTCCTGAATCTATTGCTACTACATTTGGTGTTACTGTATCTATAGTAGGTGAAGGATTGTCTTTTAAATCTATAAACATGACTGCTACGTTGTCGTTGCTAACAGGTTCCCCTGGCTTTTGACTTCCTAATACTGGGTTCATTACATATACTGGTTTAGGTATTGGCTGAGACCTATCTGTAGTAACAGAATCTGTTGGTAGGTTTATATCTGCATTTTTAGGTAGATTTATTATTATTTTATTTCCTACATCTTTACCTATGGTACCGTCTATTATATTACCCTTAGAATCTAGGATTGTAATATTTGCTCCAGATATAGTTTCCCATTTATTATTTTTGTAGATCTCTACTTGTCCCTCTTTTTCTGGACTCATTCTAAGGACTATACCATCATCGCTGTTTTCTAGATTTGCTCCTATACCTACTATCGGATAATTTGTCACATCTTTACCAGTTGTATTATCTCTAGATCTTAATACCTTGAAGTTTTGACCTTCAATAGTTATTACCATATCTTCCTTTAATCCATATCCTTCTGCCCTTTGAACTACTTGGATTTGCTCTGGTATTATTTTAGTTATACTAGGCCTTGTATGGCTAGGTATTATGGTGTATTTGATATTGTCGTTTGTTACTATATTTACGATTGTATGTGTATTACCATCAACGGTTTCTATTTCTGTTTGCATTATCATAATAACATTTACTTGCTTTTCAGCATTTACGTTACTTGAAGGAACTCTAACAGATAAACTATCGTATACCTCATCAAAGGAATATACCGGATTTCCATTTACTGTATGAGGAGTTGTCCTATCTCCTACATATACTGCTATATATCTGTCTATCTTGCTTACTTCTTGATTGTTATAGATTGATTGACCTTTAGCATACTCAATATGAAAAACCTTATCTGGTTTATTGTCTGTCTCTATACCTTCTGAACCTATAATATCTCCTATTACATTGTCCAAAATTTTATCTGCTGGCTCAACTTTAGTATGTTTTACACCTTGAATATTATCAAAGCCATCTATAAAGTCTACTTCGTCAAACTTTTTACCCCCTATTCTAACTACTTCACCCGTATCCGGTCCCTTTTCTGGGCTTATGCTGGTGATTACCGGAGATTTATCTGCACCTATGACGAAATATCTGTTTTTTACTGTCTTTCTCTCTAAAACCTGAGCATCTATATTACCTTTTGGGTCTTTTACTCTATTGGTTACCTGTATTTCATAGGATTTACTATCCTGTATTCCCTTAGGGTCCTTCTCTGTAGGCCCCTTAGGAATTCTTATTTTCATAACCTTTCTGTTTTGTGAGTAGGATATTATTTCAGCCATATTATTTACTGAATATTTGTCAGTTGTATCTGTAAGGAAGAACACTGAGTATTCTCCAACTCCATCCTTTACATTGAATTGTCCGTTATTAGCTCTAATATATGCAACGCTTTCATTTTCTCCCATTTCTGGTATGATTTTTAAATAATCTCCCGGTTGGTCGCCTAATTCCTTTAATGTGCCCATTAGTTTAAATACTTTTGAGTAGGTTATTTTTTGTTTTATGTAGCCTATTTGTGGGGTGGATCCTATTACTTCAAATATGATATTTTTATATCCCGGACTGCCGTCCACTATTGGCTGAGAAAACTCAGTTGAGTTTCCTGAATATACAGGTTCTAGTCCTGATATGGTCATGGTGCCTTGATTAAGGTTATCTCCCTGGAATCTAAGATTATCACCTAGTAGTACATCATAGGTTTGCATTTTTGTTATCTTAGGAGTAGGCATTGATAGATTTATTATATGTCCTCCTATATATAAATCAGTGATCCTTATATTTTCCTTTGGCTGTAGTTCAAAGTCTGATGGTGATATATATTCGCCTACATTATTGTCGTCTATTTTTATTGTTCCTATGGTATGTGTTTTCCCTTCGGTATCTCCTACTTTTATGGTATAATTGTCCTTTGTATCTATTTTTAGTGTCATATAGAATGAAATTTTTTCTAGTTGGGTTTCGTCTCTTTCTTTATATGTGTAGTTTATTGTTAGTTGAGAAACTTCTATGCCTGATTGTGCAAATGCCCGCATTTCTCCAATTGGCATAAGTGGCAGTAGTATTGATATTAATAATATTGTTGATATTATTTTCTTTAGTTTAGTCATGGTTTACCCCCCAATTTAATCAGTTCACAGTTCACAGTGCACAGTTCACAGTTTTAAAGAATTAATTATTTAATTCTAGAGATTCTCTAGTTGATTTAACTATTGTATTTAGAATCCGGCATATTTCTTTACAGTCCATTAAAAGATCTAAATTTGTATTTTTATCTAAATAATTCGTGGCAAATAAAAGTTCAATCCAGTATTCTACCTCATTCGCTTCTTTGAGAGATATATTCATCTTTGATAAAAAGTCTTTTTTGCTTTGTCCTCTCAATGCTTCTTTTACATTAGCTCCAATACTTGTACCAGTTCTAAGCAGTTGTTTGGACATAACAAATTCATTCTTCTCACATAAAGCTTTATATGTATTTATAATTTTAATTGCAAATTTAAAAGACTTATCTTCAATTATACTATTTGACATCACTCATACCTCCCTTCAGTCAGTGCACAGTTCACAGTTTTCTTCAGTGCTCTGTTAACTGCTCTATTATTATCGGCAAATATAGACAAAATCTTGAGGTTATTATGAAGAAAAATACATTTTCTGCCGATAAAGATAGTGAATAGTGAATAACTAATAGTGAATAGTTAAAAAGACCCTGAAGCCTTACTCAAAACTATTCACTATTCACTTTTAACTATTCACTAAATAAATTGGGGGGAGATTTTTTGAGAAGGAGATTTATTTCATTTGTATTAGCAATAATTGTTTTAATTCCTCTGGTACCAATGCCTGTTTTTAGTAATGGATTGGTTAAGGAAATTGATGTTTTCATGAATAATTTTAGAGTGCAAGTAGAGGGAAAAAACTTTTCTCACAAGGAAGTTTTTCTTTATGAAGGTGATATCTTTGTACCTATGAAAGACTTCGGTAAAGCTCTGGGTCTTGGAGTTAATTTTAATTCCAATAAGAGGGCTCTTACTTTGAACTCTAATAATAAACTGAGATTTAATGATAATTCTAAATATCCTATAGCCTATCAAAGAGGATATGAAATAGAGGTCAAAGAAAGATTGATGGATAATATTAATCAAGAAATTCGTGATTTTTTGAGGGATACTAAATCAAAATCTAGTTCAAAGGATATAGATTTAAAAACTATTCGTGCTGGTTTTTCAGGTATAGAAATTACATTAGATGGAAAAAAGATTTTTTTAGATGGTGAACCTCTTTTGTATAATGATGATGTCTATCTTCCATTAACATCCTTGTCACCTTATCTATATATCACTCCAAAGTTAAATAATAATGTTATAGATATTGATTGCAATGGAGTATTGAAGGACAAGCCAAAGGATACTATTTATCCTAGCTATTATTCTATTGATGAATTAGTTAAATTTAGAGAAGATTTAAATAATAGATATGCTAGGGAATTGGAAGAACTAAATAAAAAGAAAAAAATAATAATGGATGTAAAGATTCCTTATGAAGAGGTAAAATCCTTATCGGATATGGAAAGATATTTAAATAGACATCTTTCAAAAATTAATAATTTAAATGTAGACATCAATCTTCGTTCTGGTACTGGACATTGGTATTATGTGGATATTGATTTCTCTACTCGTGATAATAGCAAATGGCGTAATCTGAGCAGAAGAGATGTGGAAGCCTACATATGGGATATTTATGTGGCTATTTCTAGTCTTTATGATGAAGAAGCTAGAATTCAAGGAAATATAAAGAGATATGTAAGTTTCGATACTAAGATGAAAAATATTGTCTTTAGCTTTATAGATAGCGGATTAGATATGAAATCAAAGGTAGATCCTGTATTTATTGAAGAGCTACTCAATAAGGCACTAGGTAAATATGGTGGTGAATACTTTGATTATACTGCTAGGATTTCTGGCTATGATCTGGAGCTTGTAATCACTCCTTCTCATAGTGACTATATGGAAAGATGGTCTCCTAGCCGTAAACTTGACTTGCTAGAGAGGGTAAATCGTGAAATTAGAAGATATTATCCTGGTCTTAAAGTAAATGGCAAAGTTGTTTATAGGGATTTAGAGCCTATATCATTTACTATTGATGATAATAAAGTAAGATCAACTACTTTGATGGCAAGTACTGCTGAGTATTTAAATAATAGATATGGTATTTTCTATGTTAATGGTTTTAGAGTACCAGTGAAATATAGTTTGCATCAAATAGATAATGATAATTTTAAGCTTATGGTAGATATGGACTTATCTCTATCTGATTCTAGATGGGATATCAATTCTAAGGATGCCCTAGCTGATTTAATGCAGGAAGTGATGAAGTTAGTAATAGATATGTGGGATGCTAATGTTTTTGTTCAAGTATTTGATAAATCTCAACACTTAGTTTATGAATACATTGTTTCTCAAGACACTGTACAGATGGTAATGGCTAACCCTAGTGGCGGCGAAGTTGTAGAAGGTTCTACTGTTACTTTAAATACTTCCACAAGTGGAGCAAAGATTTATTATACTCTAGACGGCTCTATGCCTACTATCAATAGTAGCTTATATACTGGACCTATAGTTATTAGCTCTAATACTATAATAAAAGCCTTTGCTGTAAGGAATGGATTTAAAGATAGTGCAATATCTACCTTTGAATATACTATAGTAGCTGATGATAATATGGCTACTGGTTTAGATAGCTTAAGATTTGATATAGGCACTCTCAGTCCTAGATTTGATAGGAAGGAGCCTAATTATACTTTAACTTTACCTTATGGCACTTCAAGAGTTAAAGTTACTCCATCAGCTTCAGTAGGTAGCATTACTGTAAATGATTCTACAGTTGATAGCGGAGATAGTGTAGAGTTTGATGCTGCTACTTCTACTATTAGGATTGTCCATATTGAATCAGGTAAGGCTAAGAATAGAGTTTATACTATTAATGTAAAGATTGAAGATAAGCAAAACTCCAATGTTAAGCTGGAAAGCTATAGTTTTGATACTTTTGGTTATGGTGTCTTTAGTGGTCAGTTAAGTGGAAATTATAGTGGACATAAAGTAAGACTACTATCCACTACTGGAAAGGAATATGATAATACAGTTGTTGAAAGTAATGGTAGGTTTGAGATTGTTGAATTCCCTACTGGTGTTAGAGAAAGACTTATTGGATATAAATATGAGGTTCGGGATATAAATGGAAATCTAGTTGATTTTGGTCCATTAAATGAAAGGTAGTGGAGGTGATAGTTTGAAAAGAACTTTGTCAATTTTATTAATTATTATACTTTTACTTCCTAGCTTTAGTTTTGCAAATCCATATGAGGAATTAACCCAAAATATTAGAGTTTTTCAGATGGGTATAATGGGGCAAGGCAGCATTGATTTAGATAAGAAAATTAGTCGAGAAGAGTTGGCTACTATTGCTGTTAGGTTAAAGGGATTAGAGTATCTGAAGGATTTTCAAAAACAATCTACTCCATTTAAGGATGTAAAGGGCTGGTCTGTTCCATATATAAATATAGCCTATGATATGAAATTAGTAAATGCAGTGAAAAAAGATTTCTTTAATCCCAATGGCAAAGTCAGTTATGGAGAACTTCTAACTGTATTGATGAGAGTTCTGGGCTATGAAAATGGTGTAGACTTTAAAAAATATCCTGAAGACTATTATTCTAAGGCTTTGGAAATAGGTCTAGGGAATCTCTATATTCCGCATGATGAGGTTGTGACTAGAGGAATTGCTGCTACTACTATTAATAAAGCTTTGGATTTGAAGATGAAAAATAGTGATAAGGAATTATCTAGTTTACAGTTAAACTACTATATTGATGGAAATGTGACTAAGAAGGATTCTGTTGTAGAGAGTGAAGTTTATTTGAAGGAGCTAAGCTTTAGTACTACTATTCTAGGAGTATTCTCTGGAGTATTAGTAGGTGTAAATGATTTTTCTAGATATAAGGTTGTCCTTTTATCTAAATCTGGTAAAGTCTTAGATTCTAAAGTATTAGGAATAAACGGTAGTTTTTCCATTGAAAACTTTGATATTAGCACTTTAAGTAAATTGCAGGGATATAAATATGAAATTTATTCTCCTAATGGGAGTTTAATTCTATGGGACGATTTAGACTAGGGGGTGTTTTTGTGAGAAGAATTACAGCTTTTATTTTAAGTATAGTTATTTTACTTGGTAGCTCTATTAGTTTCGCTGCTCCTGGAGATTTTATCCATACGGGATTAAAGAAGGGCTATAATATGAATAATCCAGATGATAAGGCTGCTTTAATAAGGGATTTAAAGGATAGGAATGTTGATAATAAGCTTTTTTATCGGGAAGTAGAAGGTAAAAAGTATATAAATATAGTTGAGGAGCAAAGGAAAGAGGAAGAAAAATTAAAAGATCTTCTTAAGGCTAATAATGTGGACATACTAGACCCTTATGCCATTGAAAAGTTTCTAGACAATCCTAATAACATTGAAAAAATAGAAAAGGCTTTGGAGGAAATAATCGCTGAATCTGCAATAACATTTGATGAAATCAAAGATGAAAATAAGGGTTCTGAGGAAGATTATTTCAAAGATATGTATGCCCAAAGGCTACAGACTCCTGAAAATTATTCTATACCTGTACCTGGCTATAATGATAATACCACTAAGATAGTGAATTTAACTTTCCCTTCTAATTCTGGAGCTACTAAATGGATGGTTAAAGTAGGAGATGAAGCCTTTGGACCATTTAAGCTCAATGAGGTAATATCTGATGGAAGAGTATATAATTCTGGTACAGATATTGAGGTTTCTGTAGACAAATATTTGCTTTTAGCTGCTGTAGACGCCAATGCTAGAATAAAGGCATACGCCAGTATAAAGATTACCGATGAGATGGTAAGGGCACCTAAGGTCGAGGCTGAGAAAGATGGAAGTATAACCTCTGATATGGCTTTAGCTCCAGGTGAAAAATATTCTGGTGCTACTAAAGTTAGTAGACTTGCAGAGGGGTTGAAGCTAGCTGTGCTGGATACTGAGCCTGCTATTATATATGAAACAGATAAGTTTAATTCTGTTGTATATACAGAAGGTATAGAGCTTATAGTAGCTAATGATGAAGAAGTAGACAATATGACTGATGAATTCAAGAAATATATTGTTGTCTATAGTGAAAAGGATGGAAAGATTGAGAAGTATAATATAGTTGAAGTGACTTCAGCCAATGTATCAGGAGCTTTTAAAGCCAAGGAGCTTGCTGCTAAAACCCATTATTCACTTCCTGTGAAAGGAAATGCTGCTGGTACTACTAAGATAGAGACATTATCTGGATTAAAAGAATTTGATGCTACTAAGTGGATGTATATTGCAGGTAATGAATTAACTCCTCCTAAATTAGATAGAGTCGTGAAGGATAGTAAAGATTATGTAGCTGATGAGGATATTAAAATTGGTATAGGTCAGGATTTAATGCTCTTAGCTACAGATAATAATGGACGAGTCAGAGCCTGTGGTATAGTTAAAGAAATTACTGGGGAAATGATAAAAAATCCTTTGGCAGAGGAACTTAAAGAAACTACTCATTACACTAAGCCTGTGAAGGGTTTTGAACTAGGTGCTACTAAGTTTGGATTCTTGAAATATGGAAGTATAACTGATTGGAAATATGTAGTTAGTGATGAGGTTATATCGGCACCTGAGTTGAATAGTCCCGTTGTTGGTGGTAGTGAACTTAAGTTAACTAATGATAGCATTGATAATTTAATGATTGAATCTGATTTGCCAAAGTTAAAAGATGAAAAGGGCTTTAAAAAATATATGATGGTCTGTGGCCTTGATAGTATTGGTAATGTTAAGGTATTTAAGAGTTTTGTGATGAATGATACTAATGTGAGAATGCCTAAAGCTGATGATTTAGTGCTTGATAAGCATTATTCTGCTCCTATAAAGGGTAATTCTCCTAATACTACTAGGATTGTAAACTTAACCCATACTGGATTAAGTAGTACTGGATTTAGATACAAGCTAATAGATAAACCAGATATTGAAATAGAGTTTAACCAAGTAATTGATGGAATTCATGAGCTTAGGCCTAATGTAGATATACCTACTACTATTGGTAAAAACTTATTAATATTAGCTGTAGATGGATCTAATAAGACCAAAGCCCATACTATAGTCCCACTGAACTTTAATAATGTGAAGGCTGGAAATGCACCTTTGCTACAACCTACAACAAATTATCAAGGTCCTGTACCTGGTAATAAAAATGAAAGTACTAGATTTACTTTCTTAAGCTTACCATCAGGTGCTAAGAAATGGGTTTATAAAGTTGGTAACACTAGCTTTGGTGTACCTGAAACTGGCACTGATATTAAAGGTGATGGAGATTATAAGGAATATACTTTCAATGAAGATATTGAAGGTGTATCAGTAAATAAATATTTGTTATTAGTAGCTGTAGATGAGCATAATAAAGTAATTGCCTATAGAGAGTTTAGATTAAATGAGAATCAGATTAAAGGTAAGTCTGCCGATAAGTTAAATTCACAAGCTTATTACTTGATGGAGGGAGACAATCCTAGCACTACTAAGCTAAAACTTGAACCTCTAGGTCTTGAAAATCCTTCATCTATTGTATGGAGATATAAACTGGTGAATAATGAGCCTGTTGAGGAAAAAGAAAAGCCTTATTTGAATCAAATAATATCTGACACCAAAACTTATAGTGTAAACAGCAGTACTAAGATTGGTCCTGATATTGCTGTAACTAAAGTTGATGGGTCATATGGATATATGCTGCTTCTTGCTACAGATAATTCAGGTAGGACTAAGGCTTATGAATATATTCCGATTACAGCTGATGATGTGAAGAAGCATGCTGATGAGATTAGTGGTGCTAATATTAGTGAAGGCTCTGTCATTGATTCTGTTAAAATAATAGGATTAGACACCAATAAAGAATATAAATATTTGATCAGCAATACTTCACCTGCTACACCTGCTATTGGTGATACATTGCCATCAGGAGCAAAGGACTATGATTTCAAGGATATTGTAGTACAGATTGGAAGATATTTGACCATATATAATATTGAGCATAATAAAATAGTTGGATTTAAAACTTTCCAAATTGATTCCGTGACACAGGGTAAGGCTGAGTTATCAGGAGATACCTTTCTTGAAGGTAGTATTAAAAACGGCGGCTCTAGCTTTACCATCACTTTAACTGGTGCTACTTGGACTGATGTAGCAAATGATAAGTCCATAAGGGACAAGTTATTTAACGGATTTAAGGCAGATAGCGAAGCTACAGAATGGTCTAAGGTTGTAGCATCTATGATAGCTGATGGTAAAGGGGCTATTAGCAAAGTTAATGATACTACAATTACTATTTTGCTACCTCAGACTTTAAACTATGATATTAAGGAAGATCAAAAGATATCTTTAGTTATTCCTCCTGAAGATATAGTCGGAGCTATAAATCCTATTACTGCCACTGGGACTATAACAATTAAGCCTACTATAGGTGCTACTATTTCTGGTGATGTAGTAAGTAGTATTGTTCGTCAGGCTGATATTAAAGCTGGTGGCAAGACTATAATAGTTGAGTTGGCTGATGGGACTTGGGCTAATCTTGCCAATACGAAAAAGGAAGTTTTAGTTGATGGATTTAGTAGTAGTGGTGGTAAATGGGCTGATATTGCCAAAAAGATAAAAACTGATGGAAATATAGTTAGAAATTCTGGTACTAAGGTTACTATTACTCTTCCATCAGTAGATGTGGATTTTGGTACTACTTTAGAGGTAATTACCTTAACTATACCTGAGTCTTCTGGCTTAATTGATAGCGCTACTAAAGATGTAATTGCTAGTCCAAGCTTTACTCTATATCCTGATACATTAACAGTTACAGGTAAAACTGTTGACGGAAAAGATAAAGTTACTTTAACGGCTCCTGATTATAGGGTTGTTGATACTAATAATGATACTTGGCAAATAAAAGTAACTACTGGAACTTTGAAAGATAATACAGGTAATAATGATGTGATAATCTCAGGCCTTCCTAGGGGTCTTGTAGCTAATGTATCTAAAGTTGTAAACGATACTAATGATACTGCTATACAGATTAAAGTATCCGGTACTGCTTCAGCTACTTTGCCTAATGAGACAATAGTTAAAGTGAAGGTAAAGGGAACTGCTGTAACTGAGCCTAATTCTGTGGATTCTGATGAGATTGAGTTGAAGTTAGTTAGAGGCGAGTCTATGATGGGAGAATTGGAGAAGGTCGGTATTGATGTATTTGGTGGAGAATTAAAAGATGGTATTCAAGATTTAAACTCTGACAAAATTGAATTTAGCCTAAACTCTACTAACGGAAGTAATGGAGATTGGACAGATGCAATAATTGATAATACAAAAAATATTGAATTTAAGCCTGGTAAAGTCTATGTAAGAGAAAAAGCTAATCCAAAAGTATTTAGGGAGGTTGCAAATTTAACCCAACCTAAAGCTCCTGTGGGGATTGTTGTTAGTGAAGTAGACTATAGTGATGGCCTAAAGGTTAAATTAAGTGGATTTGATGCTGGAGTAAATTATGATATTAGTACTAATGGAGGTAAGGAGTGGAAAAAAACATTTGTTATCTCTGAAGAAATTATCTTATTGCCAGAATCAGATTTAAGAGTTCGATATAGAGCTACAGAGAATAGTTTGCCGTCACTGGCTACTGGAAAATTAAATGGATTGGATTTGAGAAATGTTAAGATGGATGTTGGAGCAGGTCTATTAAAAGAAACTAATACATCTATGCAGTATAGTTTAGATTCTACTGATGGAATAGATGGTAAATGGGCAGCTGCCAAGGCTGGAGAAACTCCAATAAGCCTAATAGCTGGAAATACAGTATGGATTAGACAGCAAACAAGTAAAGTCAATATAAGGAGTTTAGGAAATGTTACGGCTATGCTAGAACCAGATATAGGAACTATAGATAATCCAAAGATAACTTATAATATAGCTAGTGGGGAAATTAAAAATAATACAGATCAAGATCTTGAATGTAAACTAGGTGGAAGTACAAGCTGGCTTGTTCTAGCTCCTCATTCCATTATTAAAGATGTTAGATTTGCTCCTGGTCCATTGGAGATTAGAACTAGAGGAAGCGATACTATTCTTCCATCTAAATCTAAGGTATTAGCTAGTATTCCTAATCCTACAGATCCTCCTGAATTAAAGGGCGATGATAATGCCAAGACTATTTCTTACTTAGATGAAAGTAGTCTTTGGAAACTATTAGATGATAATTTCCAATATAGAATTGGAGCCAATAGTAATGACTGGAAAGATGGTTCATCCTTTAATATTTCTGAAGATGAAACAGCAGTAGTTTATGTGAGGAAAAAAGCTACTGACAAGCTACTGCCTAGTAATGAGAAAGCTGTTTCTTTTACTAAGAATTTGACTTTCGAGAATATAATATTTGATATAGTAGGCAAAGCTATATTGGGTACTACTACAAAAATGGAATATAGTATAAACTCTAAAAATGAAAAAAGTGGAATTTGGATACCAGCTTTAGATAAAAAGACTCCTATAGAGCCTTTCGAGGGTATGTATATATGGCTTAGAGAGGTAAATAAGCCTTCTACGGAGAAGTTATACGTTGAAAATTTAAGTAGACAGGTAGTACCTGATTTAATTTATGTATATTACAATGTGGAAACAAATAAGATTTCTAATCAATCTAGCTATAACTTAAAATATAGGATAGCCGATGGTGAATGGAAAGACATTGATGCTAAAACAGATTTATATGGTATAGAATTTAAACCTGGAAAGCTAGAGTTTAAGGAAAGAGCTACTGATAAAAAGATGGAATCGCATCCTGCTGTGAAGGCTGTCATTGGTTCACCTATTTCTGGACCTAGTGTAGAAATAGATGATGTGGAAAATAAAATATTATCTATAACTAGCCCTGTTACTGACAGAAGTAAGATTGAATATAGAGTTAACCCTAGTTCTAATAGTCCTTGGATAAGCGGGGAATTATTAGATACTGAAGATTTAAGCGGAGATAAAATAGTTCAGATAAGGATTAAAGCTACTCCTACTACATTGGCTAGTCAAGTAACTGAAGTTAAGTTTACTAAGAACCTAGAGCTGGAACATGTTAAATTAAGTACCCATGTGAATCCGCATCAATTGAATGGTACCACAGCTCAGATGGAGTATAATATTTACTTGAATGATGGTAGAGAAACAAGTTGGAAAAATTGCTCTGAAGGTAATACTCAGATGCCTGATTGGTTACCTGAAAGTATAAAAATTGGTTCATTTATTAGAATTGAAATTCGTGATAGTAAACAACATGGAAATGCTATTACAGTATATCCAAAACCATAATTTAAGCAGCTAGGAAATCCTAGCTGCTTTTTCAATAAGTATCATTTTTGGTGCCAGGCACCAAAAATGATACTTATTTTTTATTCCACAAATCCTTTTACTTTTCCTCTAAGCATTAACTTTGTCAATCCGTTAGTTGGTTTGTCTACATAAGTGGGCAATCCTTTCTCTTTTAGCTTCTTCGGTAGATTCGTCTTTGCTCTGTCTTTATCTAATATTACTCCTACATGGGGATGCATTGTGACAAAGTCTAATATCTCTTCATCTGTGTAATCTTCCTTTATTGGATTTAATATCACTTTGTTAAATCCTCTATAGGTTACTGTTAGATATTGGCGGAAGTTTTTTATCTCCACTATACATCTATCTATTAGCATCGGATATTCTGTAAAGGCCTTGACAAATACTTTAGTATCTGGCTCTCCATGGCGTAGAATAATGTATGCATCTTGGTGCTTGTCCATCCATTTTATAAGATCCTCTATTGCCATTTGACTCTGATCTTTTTTCATTTTTAGTCCCTTAAATTCTTCTAAAGTTAGCCTTCTATCCTTTGGATTTTCAAAGAGGTTGTTATAATACCAATACCAATCTTTTAATAGGATTATCCTATCGTCTGTAGTTAATTCTATATCTACTGCTAAGAGTCTATGCCCTTTATCATAAGCCTTATTTAACTCTTCTAAGGAATTAAAATAGAAAGAATCTATCTTTTTATCCTTTAATATTTCTGTTTCTGTTAAAGTCTCTAAATCTACTTCTCCATTATTTTCTATATAATATTTCAATAAGTTTTTCTTTAGGATAAAGTCTGAGTTATTGATTTCTTCAATTATTTTATCATACATGGAACGAAATTTATCCTTATCTATTTCTTCCCTTGTATTTAAGTCATAGGCCTTGCTATGGTCAAATAATCCATCTCTTGCCATTACAAACATTGTATCCTCAGATATAAATGACCCTTTTAATAAATATGTTTGTGGAAATACATAGTTTTTGTCTTCATAATTTGTCAAATCTCTTCCTAGCATTAAACCCTTTTCATTTTTATATCCCATTATATTTAAAATAGTTGGATAGAAATCCATGGGGCTTCCTACTGTAGAAATGGTTTCATGAATCTCCCCTCCCGGCACATGAATAATAAGTGGTATATTCATCATAGAATCATAATCATATTTATATCCTAGAAGCTCTGTCATCATATTATCTACTTCATTATCTCCGCTTTGTATTGCAAAATGATCTCCATACACGGCAATAACTGTATCTTCATATAGCCCTTCATTCTTTAATTCTTCTATAAACTTACCTATTTCTTTATCTGCATAATGTATTGATTGTAGATAATTACCTAAAATTGTACCTTCATGCTCTGGCTTAATTTTTAGCATTTGATACTCTTCCGGAATATTAAAAGGTGAATGAGATGTAAGGGTTATAATAAAGGCGTAAAATGGATTATTATCTATACTATCTAGTTCCTTTAAATATTCTATATTTTGCTTAAAGAAGTCTTCATCTCTTATTCCAAATCCAATAGTCTTTTCAAATTTATAATCCTCTTCAGATATAAATCTTTGAAAACCTTGACTGACATAGGCTTTTTCTCTATTCCAAAATTCCTTTTTATATCCATGCATAGCCCAAACAGTATAGCCTTGATCTCTCAACAACCAAGGAAGACCATAAAATGTATTATTCTCATATTTGGTATAGCTAGGCTCTTCCAAGGATGGATGTAAAGAATTGTGACTTACGAATTCCGCATCAGAGGTATTACCCCTACCTATAAGTTGATAATATTTATCGTAATATACGGAAGATTTATCATTCATTAATCTATTTAAATTTGGTGTAATTTCTTGGTTATTGTAATTCAAATTTATTACAAAATTTTGCAATGCTTCTACCTGTAGCACTATAAGGTTTTTATTTTTTCCTATTCCAGTTAATTTACCATCTTTTAAGTTTGTACGAAGTTTTATTGACTCTAAATCTTCTTCTGTAAATATAATATTTCCTTCATTTTTAGAGGAATTAATATTTTTAGCTATATCTGTAGCATGAAAAAAATATGGTTCTTGTGCCATTAATGATTCTATTTGTCCTATAGTATTGCCATGAATTATTGCGAAGGCAAGAATCGTAAATATTATATGATTAATATAAGGGAGAAAAGAGGAAGTTTCTTTTATCCTTTTTAAATTAATTTTCTTGGAATATGCTGAAATAAAAATTAGTATAGGTATATCTAATATGATTAATAGATTTTTTATATTTATCAGGCTTTTTATATTATCTCCCACTGCTGTAAGTTGCTTAGCCTGTCCTAACATTGATACAGAAGGTAATGCATGGAATTGACTATAATAAACTACATCTAGAAACATTATAAATGAAACTACACTATAAAAAATCATTGTAATTAGAGTTTTATATTTTAGCTTTGTCTGATTAATTAAAGATATAATCCCTATTGTGGTCATGGACGTTATGATTAATATTAAAATTTTATTAAATTCAACATTGGTAATATTTAAAAATAGTATTGTTTTTAGTATAAATAAAATTGATAAAATCATTTCTGCCTCCAAACTAATACAATAGGGGACGATTAATTCCGTCCCCTTGTTTATTTAATTTTTAATAATCCTATTTTAATATTTCTAATGCCTTTTTTAACTGCAAATCTTCTTTTTCTGTATTCTCTATTTTTATATCTGGTTCTATTCCCTTTCCATGTATTGAGGTCTTATTTGGAGTTAGATATTCTGATGTTGTTAACTTTATTAAACTTCCATCTTCAATAGGCAATAGAGATTGTACTATACCTTTTCCAAAGGTTTTTGTTCCTACTAAGGTTCCTGCTTTTCTATCCTTTATGGCTCCTGCTACTATTTCAGATGCAGATGCTGAGTTTTCATTTACTAATACTACTAATTTGTATTTTATTTTCTCAAGGGTTGAAGTATATGTCTCTAATGGTTGATTTTTTGCCCTTATATGAACTACATCACCCTTTGGCACAAACAATTTAGCTATTGATATTGCCTGTGTAAGTTGCCCTCCAGGATTGTCTCTTAAATCTAAAATTACCTTTGTTACATTTTTATTATCAAATTCTTGAAGTGCTTTTTTTACTTCTTGAGTAGTCTGTGTATTGAATTCATCTATTTGTAAATAACCTATTTTGTTTTCTAAAATTTTGTAGTGTACTGGTGTGATTGAAATAGTGTCTCTTACTATTTCAATTGTTAAAATTTTCCCTTCTCTTTGGATACCTAATTTTACTTTTGTATCCTTTGGCCCCTGTATCATACTGGATACTTTTTCTAATCCAAGATCTTTGATATCTACATCATCTACTGATACGATTAGATCATCTTTCTTTACTCCAGCTTTTTCTGCAGGTTGGCTTTTAATAATATCTCTTACATTTATATATCCGTCCTTTTCTTCTATGTGTATGCCAATTCCACTAAAAGTACCCATTAGGCTTTTATATACACTAGCTGACTCCTCTACTGTATAATAGTTACTATAAGGGTCTATGGATTGGAGCATCCCTTTTAATGCCGCTTCTATTAGCTTACTCTCATCAACTTCAAACGGATAAGAATCCTTGACATATTCTAAAACTTCTTCAAAAAATATTAAATCTGCCTTTAATTCTGGTGGGTTACTTTGTGTTTCTGCTAATGCAAAGCCTGGGATAATTAATGTCAAAATTAGGGCAAAGATTATAATTTTAGATTTATTTTTATTCATTTTATTGCCTCCTTTTAGTTAGCGCCCTTGAGCCTTATTCTTATTATTTTACAGCATTATTGTATTGAGGTCAACTATGGAACAAAGAACTAAAATAGAGGTATATAAAAAATAAGTCAAGAAAGATACTTCGCTCTATCTTTCCTGAATCTTCCTATTTATCTTACTGCCTTTAATTTTGCTATATCAAGGGCACTTTTAGTTGTCACTATTTCTAATATATTAAAATCATTGCGCAATTCTTTTACTTCATCATATACGGATTGTATCTCTGTTTTTAACTCTTCAACTACAAGTTCAAGGTCTTCCTTCGTTGCCATAGTATTCTTTATTTCTTGTAGTTCTGCCTTTGTTGCCATGGTGTCTTTTACTTCCTGAAGTTCTGATCTTAACTCTTGTAACTCTGCTTTGGTTGCCATGGTGTCTTTTACTTCTTGAAGTTCTGATCCTAACTCTTGTAATTCTGCTTTCGTTCCCATATTAGCTTTTACTTCCTGTACTTCAATGTACAACTTTTCCAATAAATCATAAACTTTTTCATCCATATAGATTCCCCTCTCCGTTTATCCTTAAATAGATTATATCATTTATGGATTACTTTATACAATGAAAAAATTAGGGACATTCCTCAACAAGATAGATTATCCCGCAAAGTTCTGTCCCTTAATCTTAAATCAATTCTCTATTTACTATTTCTGTAACTACAAATGTAGCCACATCTTCTGCAAAGGAACCTGTGCCGAAGCCTGCGTCATAGCCTAGTTCTTTGGCTAATTCGTGGCTGATTCTTGGACCTCCGCATGTAAGTACTACTTTATCTCTGATGCCTTCTGCTTCTAGTAATTCTACTAATTGTGTAAGGTTTGGTATGTGAACATCTTTTTGTGTAACTACTTGTGATACTAAGATAGCATCTGCATTTAGCTCTATTGCCTTCGCTACCAACTCTTCATTTGGCACTTGGGAACCTAGATTATATGCCTCTACTCCTTCATATCTTTCTAGTCCATAATGCCCTGCATAGCCTTTCATATTCATTATGGCATCAATGCCTACTGTATGGGCATCTGTACCTGTGCAGGCACCAACTATAACTACTTTTCTCTTTATATTATCCTTAATATATTGCTCTACTTCTTCTTTAGATAATACATCTACATCTACCTTTGGTACCTCTATTTTAGTAAAGTCTATTGTATGTGTACATTTACCATATACTACGAAATAGGTATATCCTACTCCTAAATCCTTTGAATACACCACTGATGGTTCATCAAAACCCATCTTTCTAGCTAGTTGGCGAGCTGCTTCTACAGCCTCATCTCCAGCTGGTACTGGAAGTGAAAATCCTAGCTGTACCATTCCGTCATTCATCGTATCTCCGTAAGGTTTTACTTGTGTTAAATCTACTTTTGCAATTTCCACCATTATCTGTCACCTCCAAGCATCAATTCAATAAATGGATTGAAATATCCTGAGTCCTTCTTAGCTACTCCATCTAGACCCTTTCCACCTGTACGTGATCTTTTTACTCCACCAAATTTACCTTGTTCTATAGTTTGGAATAACCCTTCTTTTTCTATCTGAGTTAGAAGTGCTTCTGCATTTTTCAATACTTCTTGTGCTCTAGTTTGAATAATTCCGCCTTCTTTAAATTCTATTTCATCTCCTAGGCTTCTTGCATTATTGAATATATATTGAGCATTTTCTATAGATAGATATCTATCCTGTAAATGTGGTGTATGAATTGCTTCTGTTAGCATTCCTAATAATTGGATACCTTGGTTGGTCATAATTGATACCATATTAAACATAGCATTTTGTACATGACCTTTAAATATATTTCCTGTCATAAATTTTGTTGGAGGCATGTATTTTAACGGTGCTTTAGGGAATATTTCTCTAGCCATTTGAGCTTGAGATAATTCCAATAAAAATCCATTTTCTACTGTTGGATCCATTTCAAATGCGTGACCAAGACCCATTTGTTCTTCTGGTATACCTGCTTTAATTGCAAATTGTTCATTTATAAATTGTGATGCTAATACTGTATGTGCTGCTTCTACTGCATCATCAGTGGTTAAGTAATTATCTTCTCCAGTATTTATAATAATTCCTGCGAATCCATTGATTATTCTTGAGAAATATTGATCTACTAAGGTTCTTTGCATATTAATATCTCTAAATAGGATACCGTATAATGCATCATTTAGCATCATATCTAATCTTTCACTAGCTCCCATTGCCGCTATCTCTGGCATACAAAGTCCTGAGCAGTAGTTACATAATCTTATATATCTGCCTACCTCTTCACCTACTTCATCTAATGCTCTTCTCATTAGTCTGAAGTTTTCTTGAGTTGCATATGTTCCGCCAAAGCCTTCAGTCGTTGGTCCATATGGTACGTAGTCAAGTAAGGATTGTCCAGTAGTTCTAATAACAGCTATAACATCAGCACCTTGACGAGCTGCTGCCTGTGCTTGGACTATATCCTCATAGATATTTCCTGTAGCTACTATTACATATAGATATGGTTTTTTTCCTTCACCTATTGTATCTAGATATTCATTTCTTTTATTTCTATTTGTTTTAATTCTCTCTACTGTCTTTTCTGCTATTTCATATATTACTTCTTTTATTTTGCTTTCATCAGCAGCTGGAAGTCTTGTAATATCTATTTCTCCTGCTGCTATTTTTTCTGCTACTTCTTGAGGTGTAAGCCCTGTATTTACTACTGCATTTCCTATCCAATATGCCGCACCTCTTTCTAGTCCTCCGCCTTCTTTAATATTATCTACAACTACATTTGGAAGAGGTTTTTCGATTTCATCTACTCCATCTATTCCTAGAAGTCTTGCTATTGTCCTTTCTGTTGCAGTTGTAGTATGAGCATCTATAAATTTTTGCACTTCATCTGCTATATTTCTAGCCGCATTTCTTGAGCTTTCTATTAGTTTTTGATCAAGATTTAATTTCCCCACTTTGTCCTACCTCACTTTCTTTAAATTCAGTGAATAACTAAAAGATAGTTAATAGTGAATAATTAAGAGTGAATAGTTTAGGAAACTTCGAATAAATTCGAAGCTACTAACTAAAAGACCCAAAAGCCTCACTTAAAGCTTTTCACTATTCACTCTTCACTTTTCACTAATCTTAAATATCTCTCCGCCAATTCAAGTATTTCTTCATCCAACCCCATTATTCTAGCTATGTTTAATGCATCCTTAGGAACTGCCGTGTCTTTTTCTACTACTCTCAGGCTGTAGTCCATGTATTTATTGATTATCTCCATTTTTTCATGAGAATCCATCTCTTTTGCCAAATCAAATATATTTATTTGAGATAATCCTACTACTTGTAAATGAACTACATTGTCTAAATTTGCCACATTATCATAATGTGTAGTTAATAGTGTTATGGAATTTTTGTCCTTTAGATAGTCAACTATTGCTTTGGATATAGCATAACCTTCTTCTGGGTTAGTACCCCTTGCTAATTCATCTATGAGAATTAGCCCTTTTTCATTCGATTTAGATATGGCTTCTCCAACTATTTTAATTTCTCCGCCAAATGTAGATAGTCCTGAGTCTGTGGATTGCATATCTCCAATGGAAGATTTTATAAATTGATTTAAACCTAATTTCATTCTTTTCGCTGGTACAAATAATCCATATTGTGCCATGACTGACAATAGTCCCACTAACTTTAGACTAATTGTTTTACCTCCCATATTAGCTCCTGTAATACAAGCTACCCCTTCTTTTAAGAATATGGATATAGGAGTAAAGCTTAGTTCTTTTTCTTTGAGAAAATCTGCCACCTTTGGATGAATTCCATCGATAATTTCTATTTTATGTTCTTCTACTATATCTGGTTTTACTCCATTTATATCTAAAGCATATTTTGCTTTACCAAGGATTAAATCTAGCTTACCTATGCTTGCCATGTTTCTAAATATTTCTCTTCTTCTCTTACCAATTTCCTTAGAAAGATTTTCTCTTATTCTCAGCTCTTCTCTTTCTTCTTTGTCCTTCAAAATAAGAACTTCTCGTTCTAATTGATTCATTTTTTCCGTTGGCTTTATAGCGAACTTTATATTCATATAGGTTTCTGAAACATAGGTAAGATGAGAGTAGTTTTGGATTTTTTCTATTACTTCCTTCTTATCCTTGGATATGACTACAGATGAATCAGGTCTAAGATCTAGATTTAACTCTTCCTTTATTGTATTCTTAAGTTCTTTTTTCTTTAATTTTATTTCTTTATCTATTTCACGCTTCTTTTCTCTAATTTGTTTCAACTCATCAGAGTAAGTATCATATATATAAAATGTTGATATTCCTGTGTCTTCAGGATCTAAAAGCTTTTCTAAGGACTCTATTGGTTTAATTTCTGTATCATCAAAGATTGGTATATTATTTTTCTTTATTAATTCACTTAGGTCTCTAATTAAAAAAAGAAAGTTTTTTATCTCAAATAACTCTACTTCTGTGAGGATAAATCCCTCCATAGCCCGTCTAGTTGAGGTTCTTAAATCCTTTATATGAGCAAAGATATTGTTAAACTCCCTTCTTATTTCTTTATTGTTAACTGATGATAAATAAGCTTCTATCTTGTCTAGTTCCTCCATCAGTTCTCTTTCTCTACCTAATTCAAATGCTTTAAGCCTTCCTTTATACATCATCCCATAGGGTGTAAGGGTGGATATCTTATTTAATATATATTGAAAATCTAAGGATTCTTGAGTCACTTCATCCATGAATATCATTCTATTCACCACCTAATATCAAATCCATTACTGGAATATTCTTTATGTAGGATTTCATTTTTAATAAGAATTCTGCTGGTTCAAAGTAATATCCTTGGGGTGCATACGGATTTACCGTTATTCCTACTAAATTTATTTTATCCAGAACTTTGACCTTAACACCTTGCCTCATAAATTTCAGCCAATCCCTCGGATTTATAAATATTTTTGTACCATCCGTAATCACTATCTCTATATTTTTATATCTTCTTGTTGATCTAGTTAAATCCTCTAGGGTATTTTTCACCAAAGAACCTGGAATCACTAAATATTTTGAATCATCTCTTAGGTGATCTCCTATTATTGCGCCTCCATTTAATGCTGTTTTTAATGGGATGATATCTACTTGATTATTTTCATTTATTACTGCTATTTGATTTTCATTTATAATATTTCTAATGATTTCCCTTACATCCTGATCTTCAATAGCTGGAAGTCCTAATGTATTCACCACATGAATTGTTTCTTCTATTACTTTATTTACATCTCTAGATAATACAGCTCCTGTAGATAAAATAGTAGCCTCTGATATAGCTGGAGCTGCTTGGGATAGCCTGTCAAGGGCTCCATCTATGATGACAAATTTGGCACCAAGATTTAACATAATATCAGAGACTGCTTTTATTTCAGAAAGGCGCTGGGGGCCTGCTATTTGAACATAGCCCCCATCCCTTACTCTGCCTATTATTATTTCACCTAAAGGTGTTCTATATTCTGTTACACTTATAATCTCTATGTTAGCATCTCCTAGATCTAGCATTCCTGTAGCTGTAGCTATAAGAGTGCCTTCTTCTACAAAGATACGCGGCTTCTCTGTTTCTGTTACTATATCTAGAGATTCTCCATCACGACCTATGGATGTAATACCAATAGGAAGCCCCTCATCAATAGCTTCCCCTATTAAATGGTTTAATGCTACAGTCTTTCCACTATTCTTAGACATTCCTACTATAGATATTGTTTTGTACTTACCATTTATTAGTTCTAGCATGATAAAAACCCCCAGTTTTTTTCAATTCACAATTCACGGTTCACATTTCACAATTATTAGGGTCTGGCTATGGAGTCTTTTTTTGCGACCTTTGGTCGCTTCCCTAATTGTGAATTGTGCATTGTGAATTGTGAATTTGTTTAAGCTATGCATTGTGAATTAGTCTTTTCTATGTCTTCTTTCTAGATAGCTTGGTTCTAGAGCTTTTACTTCTGGTCCTTGAAGTAGTTCTGCAACTCCTGTAATTCTGCCTTCTCTTTCACCTTTACATACAGGACAATTACATGGCTCTTCTATCATTTGTGGTTCTGTATATGTTGTGATTATACCTTCGTAGTTTCTTAATACTACCTTAGTTGGTGATTGTGATATTACATATTGAGGCATTACTGGGGTTTTTCCTCCTCCGCCAGGAGCATCAACTACAAATGTTGGTACTGCATATCCTGATGTATGTCCTCTTAATGCCTCTATTATTTCTATACCTTTTGATACTTTTGTTCTAAAATGTTCAATTCCCATAGAAAGGTCACATTGATAGATATAATAAGGTCTTACTCTCATCTTAACTAATCCATGTACTAAGTCTTTCATTATATGTGGACAATCATTAATTCCTCTAAGTAATACTGATTGATTACCAAGTGGAATACCAGCGTTTGCTAATTTCTCACAGGCTGTCTTTGATTCAGTAGTGATTTCCTTTGGATGGTTAAAGTGAGTATTTAACCAAATTGGATGATATTTCTTTAGCATGTTAACTAAATCATCTGTAATTCTTTGTGGCAATACTACTGGTGTACGACTTCCGATTCTAACTATTTCTACATGTGGGATTTCTCTTAGTTTTTTGATGATATATTCTAATACATCATCTCCTACTAGTAGAGCATCTCCACCTGAAAGTAATACGTCTCTTACTTGTGGAGTATTTCTAATGTACTCTATACATGCATCTATTCTGTCTCTAGGCACTCCCATATCATTTTGTCCTGCAAATCTTCTTCTAGTACAGTGTCTACAGTACATAGAACATTGGTCTGTAATTAGGAATAATACTCTATCAGGATATCTATGGGTTAATCCTGGTACGGGTGAATCTTCATCTTCATCTAATGGATCTTCAAGGTCAGATGAGCTAATATGAGTTTCCATTAATGTAGGTACTGCTTGCATTCTAACTGGACAATGCGGATCATCTGGATCCATTAGAGATGCATAATATGGTGTAATACCTACTCTAAATTTCTCCATTACCTTACCGATGTTCTTTTCTTCTTCCTCTGTTAAGTTTATTATTTGTCTTAGTGTAGTTACATCGGTTACTCTATTTCTAACTTGCCATTTCCAGTCATTCCATTCTTCTTCAGTAACATTTTTCCAAAGCTCAATTTCACTATAATGACGCATTTTATTAACCCCCTTATTTTTTATTCAATTCACAGTTCACAATTCACAGTTCACAATTATTAAGGTCCAGTTACGGAGTATTTTCTTGCGACCTTCGGTCGCTTCCTTAATTGTGCATTGTGCATTGTGAATTTGTTCTAGTAAATTGACTAAGCGTATAGCTCTGTAAATATCTTTCTTAAGGATTCTGATTCTCTCATTAATTCTAGTGATATTGCTGCGTGGTCTTTAGTGTATCCATTTCCTACTATCATAGTTACGTCTTTACCTACTCCTTCTGCTCCTAATGCTGCTTTTGTAAAGCTTGTAGCCATACTGAAGAAGTATACTATTCCTCTGTCTTTACAGATTAAAATAGATGACATTTCTGTATTTGGGATATTTACTGTATTGATTACGATATCAGCCATTTCTCCATTTGTAGCTTCCTTAACCTTTTCAAGGATTTCTACTGCATCTGTTGCATTTGCTTTGATATATACATCTGCTAAATTAGCATCTTTACATCTTTGTAGAGTAGTATCTCTTGAACCTATACAGATAACCTTACCTGTAACTCCTGCTCTTTTCTTTGCTTCATATAGACAAAGCATACCTGATTTACCTGTTCCACCTATAACTACTACTGTATCTCCAGGTTTAACTAATTTTGCTGTTTGAGCTGGTGCCCCTGCTACGTCTAGTACTGATAATGCTAGGTTTTCAGGCATATCTGATGGAATTACTGCATATATTCCTGATTCAAATAATATTGCCTTACCTACTATATCTACTTGATCTACATCTGGTCTTATTTCTTTGAATTCATCTATACGTAATGGTGTTAAAGATAAAGATACTAATGTAGCTATTTTGTCTCCAACTTTAAGATCAGTTTTACCTTCTAATGCCGGTCCAATTTTTTCTATTGTACCAATTAGCATTCCACCTGAACCTGTAACTGGATTTTGGTGCTTACCTCTTTCTGCTACGATACCTTTCATTATCTTTTTAATTTCTTCTATGTCGCCCTTAGCCTGCTCTTTAATTTGCGTAAAGCTTGCTGAGTCTACATTCAATGTTTGAACGTCTATAAGTATTTCGTTGTCATAAATTTCCATATCATTGTCAATTTTAAGTGCTGGTTGTGGTAAAACTCCCTTTGGTTCAATAACCCTATGAGTACCGTATGGACATCCTTTTTTCATAATTGCATTCCTCCCCAGTATTTTAAATTAAATTTATTCACTAATTAATATAATGCAATATCTATGCCAATGCCAAATCAAATGTCATTTTAAATCATAAAACGACATTTGTTAATTATATCACGATGTTTTAGCTGTTTTGGGGATTTTTTTCTTTGGAAATAAAGATTTAGAGTTGAAGAAATAGGTTTTCAATGATTTTAAAGATGAAATCAGTGCCGAATATTGGGCGATATGACAATGCACAATTCACAGTTCACAGTTCACAATTAAGGAAGCGACCGAAGGTCGCAAAAAAGACCTAAAAGCTAGACCCTAACAACTGTGAATTGTGCATTGCGAATTGTGCATTAAATCAAAGCCCTAGCTTTGATAATCTATACTGTAGTGTTTGTCTTGGTATTTTTAGTAGTTCTGCTGTTCTAGTTATATTATGATCTGTTTGTTTTAGAGCTTCTTTTATTAAATTTCTTTCTGTTTCTTCTAATATTTCTGAGAGAGAGGATTCGTGTAATTCATGATTTTTCTTATGCTGTCTAAATTTATATGGAAGGTCCTCTATATCTATTATTTCTCCATCAGATATACTCATTATACCTTCAATTAAATGTTCCAACTCTCTTACATTTCCATCCCACTCATAATTATTGAATATATTTAGTACACCCTTGGATATACCTTTTACTTTTTTACCTAACTTCTCATTAAATTTATTAATGAAATAACTTGTAAGTACAGGTATATCATCCTTTCTATCTTTAAGGGGCGGGATTTCAAAAGATACTACATTTAATCTGTAGTACAAATCTCTCCTAATTTGTCTTTTCTCCACTGCTTCTTCTGGTGATATATTCGTTGCAGCAATTATTCTAACATTAACTTTAATTGTATTTGTAGCTCCTACTCTTCTTATGGTGCCATCTTGTAAAACTCTAAGGAGCTTAGATTGAAGTTCTAAAGGCATAGAGTTAATTTCATCTAAAAATAATGTACCCCCATGGGCTAATTCAAACAATCCAGGTCTATCTTCCGCTCCAGTAAAGCCTCCCTTTATAGTACCAAAAAGGATTCCCTCTAAAAGATTACCTGGAAGTGCCGCACAATTCTGTGTGATAAAGGGTTTATATCGCCTCGAGCTTGCATTGTGAATAGAATGAACAAATAATTCCTTTCCTGTTCCAGTATCTCCTGATATCAATACAGAGGCGTCTGATTCTGCCGCCTTTAGTGCAAGTGATTTCAACCTTATCATCTCTTTGTTTTCACCTACAATATCTAATAAGGTAAACTGAGCAGATTCTTTAGCTTTATCTATGGCATTCTTTTCTTTTTTATTATTATATAATTTATTTTGAAGGTCTACTATTTTCTCCGACATTTGACGTACCGTCGTTATATCCTTAGATATTTCCAATGCTCCTAAAATTTTACCTTTTGATGTTATTGGTATTGATGTATTTATTGTTGTAATTTTTTCACCTTTATAGTTAAGAAATGTTTGTTCCTTCTTATGCATTGATTCTCCTGTACGAATTACTGTGAGAAGGGTACTGGTTTCTTCTGTAAGAGATGGATATACTTCAAGTAAATGTCTGCCTATAACTTTCTCTCTCTCTATTCCATCTATTCCTTGAGCAAATTTATTATAATAAACTATTATTCCATTTTTATCAATAATATGTAGTCCCTCTTCCAAATAATCTAGAATTTCCAATACATTTTCTCTAAAGAATAAATCTTTCATATTTTCATCCTCCCTATGTCTAGAATCCCTCTTATATTCTGCTTAATTTCGGGCGGCACATGCCTAAAATTAGGCGGATATCCGCCTAATTCAAACTATTAATTATTCTCCTATATCTATTTTACTAATAATATATAAATATTACAACTAAAAAGAACACATCTATTAAGGATGTGTTCTCTAGAGTTTCTATGGTTATTTTGCTGGAGCTGGTACTGGAACATTTTGCATTTTCTCGATTTGCTCCATTTGCATTTTCATCATTTCCATATAATCGATTGAATTCTTTTCATCTACTTTATGCATTTCTACTTTCACATCTTTACTGTTGATATTGTAGCTCTTTGAAGTATAGCTGATACCTAATTTAATTATACCTTTCATTTCTGGAGCTTTTTCTCCTACAACTTCAGCTATTTGACCTAAATCTATTCTTAAGTCAATAGTACCAACTTCATGAACTATATATCCCTCTTTATTGATACCAAATTCAATTACTATTCCTTTATCTCCTAAGATCTTAACATCTTTGTATTTTTCCATGAATTCATTGAATTTTACCTTAAATTCTGGTAATTGTTTTTCAAGGTCTGCTAAGCCTTGTTTAACTTCTGCTTCTGCTGCTTCCTTTTCTCCTTCTGGAAGTACAACTACGCTCATAACTGCATTCATATATTCTTTTATGAATTCAATAACTTCTTTCTTATCTAAGCTATAGTTTACTGCATCTTTAACAAGTCCTTTTAAAGCAGCATCATCCATTTTTAATTCGTATATATCTAATTTTTCTTTATTTACTACTTTACTATCTTTTTGTTTAACTACCTCAATACCTGGTTTGAAGTCTTTTTGCATTTCTTTCATGAATTCTGTTAATTTAGGCTGGAACTCCTTGCCAAATTTCATCAATTCATTGAAATTCATTTCTGCATTTTCTTCTTTCATCATTTGTCCCATATCAAGAACTATATATTGCTTTGCAGGATCATTTGGAAACATAGAACTCATTAACATTTGAGGCATCTTTATAACTTCTTTAATTTTAAGTTCATCAGTTGACATATCCATATCAACCCAAACATTCATATCCATGCCCATGCCACCAAAGTTCATATTCATATCTACTTGTGCTTGGCCTACTGTTTTTTCCTTATTGTATTTTGCTTTTTGATTCATTGCAATTTTGGAATTATTCACCATAGCCTTTACTTGTTCTAGCATTAGCTGCTCTTCTTCTGAGAATCCTTCTGCTTCAAATGTAAATCCCATTTCCATTTTAGACTCTATTGAGGTTATATCTTGCATTTTGTTGAAAGCATTATATAACTTTGATTCTCCACCAACACAGCCCGTTAATGATATGGATAATGCTAATATCAATGCTAATACCGATATTTTTTTCATACAATCCCTCCTAGATTTTTTTGCATAATATTATGTATATGCTCATTAATTATCATTATATCAAGTATTATCATTAGTATGCAAGTGATTTGACAAAAAAGTGACCAAGGTCATAAAAAAACAAGAACCCATTTTTTTAAATGAGTTCTTGTTTTAAACTAGAATGTTAAAGTGCCATTCTCATCTTTTATTATTTGCAATATTTGTTCTTCTCTACCATCCAATGCATTTATATAGATAATAAAATCAGAATCATTATATTTTCCTTTAAATTCATAGCATAAAATCTCATTTTTTCCTTTTGGTATTATAGCTAACCTAGCAGAATCTATGTTAAAATCTACTTTAACTTTAGATCTTGCCTCAGTTTCATCTATATGTGGAGTTTCTATATTTCTCTCATGATGATTCATATAATAGGCTGATGCATCAAATCCTACTATTTCTCCTGTATCCAATGCTACTTTTACCTTAATTAAATCAGGATAAATTGTTACATCTTTTTCCTTATATGCAAAGTTAAATAAGATGGTTCCATCATACTTTAATGAATAGTTAGACTCCATATTATCAAAACCTTTTTCCTTTAAGTACTTCAATGCTTTGTCTTCTGCATTCTTTATTGATAATTTTATATTGAAAACTGGTCTTGGATTTACCATCCAAACTACTTTGCCGCCTTTTTTAGATACACCCATATATACCGCTAAGTCCTTTTGCTGGTTTTGAGGATATAAATGGAATGTGTACGAAGGTATTTTAACTTCATTCATATTCTCACCTTCTTCAAATGCCTGTATATCTCTAACCCTATCTTTTCCAAAAAATTCTAGTGCTGTATTTCTGGCCTCATCCATTGATACATCATTATCTGGAAGACCCACGGGTTTTCTATTTAACATTTGATCTGAAAATGGTCCATCATATATCAGTTCGGGAGTTTTTGCCATTTGTTTATCTAATGTTACCAAGGATGTTTGAAATACCTTTTGATTTCCCTGCTCTACTTTTTTACTCTGCTTACTGCTCATTGCACCCAGTGCGAAATTTGATTCTGCTAGACTATCATAAATCTTGGAAAGTTCACCATTAAATGCTGCGGAGTTGGTTTGAAGATTGTTTAATGCTTCCCTTTGTTCTTTTGTTACACCTTCTCCCAAAAGATGTCTCTGTATTAAATATGACGAATAGTCTGCCGCTTGCGTTAAAAATTTCTCTGTTTTTGCTGATTCTGCATGGGTTATTGGCATCTGTCCTAATTTATCCTTAGCAGAGAATGCTTCATTCATAATTTGTGAAAATAATACTATGTTCTGCTCCTTTGAATCTGCTACTAAGGCCTTGGATAAATTTACTTGAACATTTTCTACATGCTTTTTCACATCAAAGAATAGTCTTTGATAGTGATTTTCTAATGCTATTTCATGTTGTTTCCTAACTTGATATTGATTATATCCCCAAACAAGTGCTACGACTAATAGAAGACCTAATAGAGCTGGTGCTATGAATCTTCGACTATCTCTCATGATTTCACCTCCTATATTCCAAACCAGTGTTTACCAATTTTTAGCGTTACCTTTCTAGACCATATCCATTTGGATGTGGCAGTGGCTGGATTCCAATAATAGAGACAACCATAAGTCGGATCCCAACCATTTAAAGCATCCCTTGCTGCTTTTATGGAATCTTTATTTGGAGTTAGATTTATTTGTCCATCAGCTACTGCTGTAAATGCTAGAGGCTGATATACTACTCCAGCTATAGTATTTGGAAAAGAAGAACTTCTTGTTCTGTTAAGAACTACTGCCGCTACGGCAACCTTACCTACATAAGGTTCTCCCCTTGCTTCACCATGAATAGTTCTTGCTAAAAGATACTCGTCAGCCTTTCTATTTACACCTTGGGTCTGTGCCGCAGTTGTAGTTGTTGCCATCCCTAAGGCTTTAGCAGTAGAAGGTCCCACTATTCCATCTACCGTCAAACCATTTTTAGCTTGAAACTTTCTAACAGCTCTATAGGTTCTTGCACCATATACCCCATCTACGCTGCCATCATAATATCTCCATCTGAGAAGTTTATCTTGCACTGTTCTTACATCATTCCCCTGTACCCCCCAATATAGGGTTCTAGGACTGAATAATGAATTATAATTCGTGGCTGTTGGTTCGTAGAAAAGAAAAACTGAAAGAAACACCATTGTTAAAGCAGTTGTAATTATAATGAATTTCTTCAAGATTATTTACTCCTTTCATTGTTTTTTCTTATAACCCAATGATAAGCTCTCTCCCATTTTATTTTCATAAAAGAACTTTACATCAATGGGCCTCAAGAAAAGCTACCTTAAAGATGTTTTAATAGGAGCCTTTTCTTATAACCCAATGATAAGTTCTCTCTATTTTATTTTCATAAAAGAACTTTACGTCAATGGGTTTCAAGAAAAATTACCTTTAAAATGTTTTAATAGGAGCTTTTTCTTATTTTTAGTAAATTTCCATATTTTATACATGAAAATATTAAAACCTGCAATAACTATAATAATTATTGCAGGCTTATTATTTGCTTATATTTATTGACTTCATTTATTTTTTGTTCTTTAGTTAATTCTTCTATCTTATTATCTTTTTTCTTATCCTTTTTATTATCTTTTTTATTATCTTTTTTATTATCTTTTTTTAATTTTTTCATAATCTCTGCTGTCTTCCACTTTAATTTTAATTTTGGCTTCTCTTCTTCCAAGGTTACTCCTAATTCTTTTTCTAGGTTATAAGCCACTGAATGTGTAACATCTACAAAACATAGTGGAGGAAACATTACACACCACCAGTTTTGACCTTTTCCTTCTCCAAGTGTAATGAGTAATGTCTCATATTCTCCTGATGGAAGCACTAAATTTCCATACTTTCTTGTAGGAAAATTATCTTGTCCAAGGGTCACTGCTACATTATAATCTTTTCCTTCTTCCTTTATTACTCTCTCTGTTATGTACTTCATCTCTTCCATATTATCTTTTATTATTCTTCTACTTTCTCCTATGGATTTGGTGTCTCTGAACTTATCATTCATTTCTTTTAATATTTCATCTCTGATTTTAAGCTTTAAAGCTTGATCCTCTTCTTTATCACTATTAGCTCTTATATGAAATCTAATAATTTCATCCTTGAAACCTTCTTTTGCTTTATTTTCTATGAGAGGGTGTATTATATAGGTAAAACTAATAATAAATAAGGATAATAGCAGTATTAATTTTTTATATTTCATATATTTGACCTCCTATTTGCTTGTCCTAGATTTGTATTATAATTCTTGCCAAATATAGTTTCTTTATACATATTTTCGAATAAAAATAACTATAAAAAATTGTGCAGCCTTATATCTCAGTATATAAGTTCATCAGAAGGCTCTCCATTTTTTATAGTTACTGTTTCTCAATTATCTCTCAATTGTCACTGCACCAATCCTTTTCTTCTTATCTCAACAGTTAATGCTACTTCTATATCCATTTGAGAAAAAATCTCATCCCAATCTTTTGATACTTCTTTCCATACTTTTGGATGAAATTTAGATATATACTCTCCTACTCCTATGACATCTGCCTTATATTCTTTCTGCAGCAACTCCAGAGTCTTATTTATTTCTTCTTTTAATTTTGTCTCTATTGCTTTTTCCATATCTTTTAGTGTGCTAGCACTGTCGATTAAAGGATTATCTCTTAAGATATATTCTTGTAATGCTCCCTCTAACTCCACATCTATTCTTACTTTTAAATTTTCTCCCTCTCTTACTAATTTCTTTTTGGCGCTTGCATCAGTTAATGAATATGATATAGGAGCATCTCCAAGTTTAGCATCTATTATATCTGACTTGACGCTACCTCTTATTAATGATATAGCTCTATTTTCCAATTCTCCTAAATGGCCTATGAATTCATAATTTTTAAATATACATGCTCCAAATACTTTTATATCTTCGCCATGTGCTGCAGTCCTAGGCATCAATGCTACACCTCCAATGTCTGTATTTTTAATGAATCCAGTTAGAGTTTGAGGTGTGTATCTAGATGTAGTTCTTGTTCGCCTAAGCATACTAAAAAGTGTTCCTTCTATTACTTCTTGTCTTTTAGCTCCTGGTACAGCTGAAAGTAAGTCTCTGGCTTTTTCTTCTGCCATTACAAGTCGTATTTTCTTATTTATAACAAAATCTCTATTAAGTCCATCTAATATTTCTCTAATTGCATCTCCGTCTCTAGCAACTTCATGTCCTAATACCAGCACTCTCAGATGTTTAAAATAAAATGGATATTGCAGCCTTGTATATAATTGAGAGCTTCCTTGAAAAACAGATGGTGCTATAGTCGATATTACATGGACTCTTTCCTGCTGAGTTGCATTCTTTCCTATGGCATTTATATTTGGATATGATATGGTTATAATATATTTTTCCCCTTCTCCATCGTTTAAATCTACTCCTATGGAATAGGGAAATAATCTTTGATTTATTTCTATCATATCCCAACATCCTGTAGTTAAAAAGGTTAAAATTATTATAATTAATATTAATTTGAATTTCTTCATCTTCTTTTCCACCTTAACTTTATATATCCAATACAATAAATTAATATGGGTAATATAAATATTGATACTAACCCAGAGTAATTTATAAATGTTCCTAATTGTTTACTTACCTCTATAATGTTCTGAGGAATTAATGATACTATATATACAATTGGTAATAGAGGTATAATAAATAAACTATGGTCTCTTGTAATAAATAACTTTGATAGAACCTTTCCCGCAGAGTAATAGGTCGAAGCCATAGTTGCAAATACAATTAAAACCCAGATAGCCATCACTAATCCATCTAAGTTTTCTATAAAATATCCCGGCAAATCAATCTCCTTTATAATAGATAATGTAGGAAAAGTTTGCCTTTGTAAGTGATGTATTCCATATTGGGACAAACAAAGTATAAATATGATGACATACATAGCTATTACAATTCCAATTCCTGTAAGACTAGCCTTAAGAGTTTTTTCCCTTTCTTCAGCAAAGGGTATTGAAAATAATAATATTTCAAATCCAAAATAACTAAAAAAGCTAACCTCTATACTCTTGGGTAAGCCTTTCATACTAGATTGAAATACAGGAAGTATATTCGTAAAATCTGAATTTGGCAATGATACAAGTATCAAAAATATTATGAATCCTAATATAACTGGATATATAAGATATGCTGCCCTACCAATTATTTGAATTTCAGATCTAGCTATATAGGATGTGGTAAGTACAAAAGTCACTATCATTATCTCAGTTGGTGTAGTCTCTAAGAGAAATGCTTTCAATATTTCAGCTAGATTTCTAGCAACAGAAGACATTAAGGCTACAAGATAAGAAAATACAAAAATAAGGAATATATTAAATATCCACTTCCCTAACACTTCCTCACCTATCTCAAAGAAATCTTTATCGGGATAGAGCTCAAATAATTTGTTGATAATTACAATCCCAGCAGCCATAAGTAATCCACCGATTATTATGGCTATCCATCCGTCTTTACCGAGAAATACTGCTACTTCGTTAGGAAGGGATAATATACCTACTCCCACTATGGTGGAAACTACTAATGCCCTTATTTGGTTAGTTGATATTTTATTACTTTCTCTCATCTTTCCAAGATCTCCTCATCCTTATCTTATTCCTTGGTCGTGTGAAGGTAGGTCTCTCCTTAAGTTCTTGAATTGGTGCCTTAGTTAAAGTATCCTTTAGTTCACCAGTCCCTACTCCTAAACCTGAATATGGTGATGTAAATGGCACACCAAAACTATTTAATTTAATCAGATGTGTCCCTAAGAGAATAACTCCAAGCATTATGCCGTATAACCCAAAGATAGCTGCACCTAAAATAAGTATAAATCTCCAGACTCTTAAGCCTGCTGCAAATTCATAGCTAGGTATGGCAAACGAAGCTATGGTAGTTATAGCTACTATAATTATTAAAATAGCACTTACTATTCCTGCTTCCACTGCTGCTTGACCGATTATAAGCCCACCTACTATCCCTATGGTAGTACCTATAGGGCCAGAAATCCTTGTACCAGCTTCTCTTATAAGTTCGATGGTAACTTCCATTAAGAAAGTTTCCACGACTGCGGGAAATGGCACATTGATTCTACTGGCTGCTAAATAATATGTTAATTTTGTAGGAAGCAGCCCTGGATGATACGAGATAATAGCTATATAGAGAGCAGGAGATAGAAGGGATAGAGCCACTGCTGCCAATCTTAAAATCCTAACTCCCTGAGCTTCTTGCCATCTAGTATAATAATCTTCTGATGATTGAAGCAGTGTACCTACTGTGGCAGGTACTATTAGTGCAAAAGGTGAATTATCTACTATAATAACTACACGGCCCTCATAGAGAGCTGCCGCCGCTGAATCTGGTCTTTCTGTATTCTCTATTTGAGGAAATGCAGACATATAATTATCCTCTATTAAATTTTCCAACATAGAACTATCTAATACGGCATCAATATCAACAGACTTTAACCTTTCATTCACTTCTCGTACTAAGGTTTTATCTACTATATCCTCCATATACATTATTGCTAAGCTAGTCTGAGATCTTTTACCTACTGTTTGCATCTTAATTTTTAAGTTTGTGTCCTTTATTCTTCTTCTAACTAAGGTCATATTTACCTTTACTGATTCAGTAAATCCATCCCTTGGTCCTCTTATTACTGTTTCCGTCTGTGGCTCACTAATACTTCTAGAAGCCCAACCTTTAGAATCAAATACCAAACATTTATCCACTTTGTCAATTAAGATTACTGTATCACCAGAAAGTACTGAATTTGCTATATTATCTATATGAAATTCTTCTTTTACATCTATGGTGGTCAAGGCCTCTTTTGAAATTATATCTATTAAAGGGGTCTTAAACCCCTTGAGGGAGAAAGTTTTTATCTCTTCTTCTATAAATAACGAATAAATAGCATGCTCTGCAATATATTCCTTACTTACTAATCCATCTATATATATTAAAGTCATCTTTACCCTGTAAACATCGCCTATCTCTATTTTTCTAAATATTATATCATCGCAATCAGTAAATAACGTCTTAAATACTTCTTCATTTTTCTCTAGATCTTTGAGTAATATTTTTTGCATACATTACCCTCCTACATCATTAATAATAGAATAAACATCAAACCACCTATGACCATATAGGAATAAGATATAATCTTAACTATCTTTAATTCTCTCATATATCCTTTTTGTCTATATCTTCTTCCATCAAATATTAGAGTAAAGATTCCCACAGCAATTATCATCAAAATAGTATAATTACTAATGATTCCTTTTAATGCTTGAAGTAATTTAGAAAACAAAAAACCCACCTCCTGTAATTTATATACTTTACAAAAGATGGGTAATATATACATCTTAGTATTAAATTGTCTTTGCCAAAAGAACTATCCCTTTAGAATACTTTTCTGTTAAGATTTGTTTGCAAAATTTAAGTTTATCCATATCATCGAATAACCCAAAGACTGTTGGTCCACTACCACTCATAAGAGCACCTAAGGCACCATAATTCACCATATCTTTCTTGATTTGAGATATAATAGGATTCTTTTCTATAACTACTTCTTCCATAACGTTAGTTATATTATCTGCCACAGATTTCATATCATCTCTTTCTATAGAAGATATTATTTTTTCTACATCCATTCTCAATTCTTTATTTAGTCTAAGATTTCCATATACTTCAGTAGTTGAAACACCTATACCTGGGTTAACTAATAGTATATCCTTATCTTTAAATGACTTAATTTTCGTTAATCTTTCACCTATGCCCTCCGCTAAAGCGGTTCCTCCCATAATACAATATGGAACATCTGCACCAATTTCAATTCCTATTTCTCTTAATTCTTCTTCACTTAAGTTTAAGCCCCAAAGTTGATTTAGTCCCTTTAAAACAGCAGCTGCATTTGCACTACCTCCTGCCAATCCAGCTGCTATTGGAATGTTTTTGTGTATATTTATTTGAATACCCTTGTTTATGCCAGTTTTTTCCTGCATCTTCTTCCATGCACGATATACTAAATTTGTAGAATCTAGAGGAAGCTCTTTATTATTGCAATCTAATTCTATATCTTCTTCGATTTCTCTTATAATCAATGTGTCACTAAGGCTTATTTGCTGCATTATAGTATTTATTTCGTGATAACCGTCTTCTCTTTTATATAATACATCGAGACCTAAATTGATTTTACCGTAGGACTCTAATACGATTTCTTTCATTTAAACTTCTCCCTTGTGAAAATTTACCTTTCCATTATACCATAGTTCCTACGATACTATAAAGATACAAATTTAAAAAGATATATCTATTGTTTTTTCAATGATTATTTTCTCTCCTGGCATTATATTGTTTGGACTTAAATTTTCATTTGCCTGTAATATTTCTTCTATTGTTGTATTATACCTTTTAGCTATATCCCATAATATATCATTTCTTTGTACTATATAAATTGTTATGCTAGGACGATTTTTCTTATCTATTATCTCTCCGGTTTCTTCTAATGAATTTATTACAGATAATAATCTATTTCTATTGATTTTTATTTTATGTTTTATAGTTCCTTCTATAACAAATATATCTTTAGACATATTTGATTTAATAGATTCTAAGTCTAAACTTATATCTATCAGTGGATCTATTACTTTTTCTTCCATAGGTAAATAATATTTATATGGAATTTCCTCTCTCAATGTATTGATTTCACCAGTATCAGAATCCAGATAAATTCCATGTAATGAAAGAATCCCCTCTACTACTAACTCATCATCTACAATTCTGCTGTCTATAATAGTTGGGTGTCCTGATATATTATATAGTTCCTTTATTCTATATTCAGATAAATCTTTCAATATATTTTCTCTATGAATTGTACTCTTTATATTTTCAATTAAATTAATTTCTCCTATTCCTATTTTAATTTTTTCCTTAGTTGAATATGCATCTACTATTAGATTTTTTTCATTTTCTGAATAAGCTAGACCTGATATTCTTAGTTTTGCTTCTATGTCTAATATCTTAAGTTCTCCTTCATCATTCTCCAATACCTCATAGCTTCCTTCCACCACTTCTATAATAAGTTCTTCCTGAGATCCAGCTAATGCTCCAGGCATTTCTAAAAAATGATTGAAAGGTATTTCCTCTTCTACTGTGGCAATCCTATTTTCTCCATAATAAACTATCCTAGCGTTTACCATACCTGAAACTATTATTCTATCTTCTACTACAGTAGCTTCCTGCTCGTAAGCTTGTATAGTCATCTTAAGTATTTCTTCCATGACTGGCTTTTCTTCTCCTATTTCAAAAGCTTCCTTTACGATAGCATAGGATGTTTCCCTACCATAGATCTCCTTATACTTAATAGTTTCTTTTAATGTCTGTAGATTTTGTTTTTCTCCTATATCCTTAATTATCTCTATATTATTAACCTGCTCTACTTTCCCTTCAAGACTTACTAGGGCCTTTAGAGATAATTTTCTTTCATCTAATATCTCTTCCTCTATGTATTCAATATTAGATTTTATGGTTGCTGACATATCTTCCGTAATCCCTGATATTTCTATTTCTTCTCTAAAATCTGCGTTAGCATCTATTGTATATATATTATTTTCCTCTTCTTGTGATTTATAGACTACTTTAAATTTTACTACTCCTGATATTACTAGCCTATCCCTTATTACTTTAGTACTAAGTATTTCTACTAGACCATCTGTCCAAAGTACTTTCCCCAGATCTGCTTTTGATGGATTCAAGTAAACTTCTGTTTCTACTAAGGCTTGGGTGTCTTCTTTTCCTCTTAGTTCTTCAATCCGTAAGACATCTTTTATTAACTCAATCGACATAATATCCCCCCTAATTATTTCATATAACTATCCTATGAAGATATATATGCGTAAATGTGCTAAATAATGAATAAAGACACAAAAATAACTGTACAATCAATGTACAGTTATTTTTCAAGATATTTTTACCTGTGGTTGGGTTTGTGAGCAAACAGTTACTTCTACGGTTCCCGTCAATATGTCTGTGTAGGTATATGATACTTTTCTACTACTATCATATTCGTTATTAATCCTCACAACAAATAAATTAGGGTATGCTGCCTCCAATATTCCTTCTCTAACTATAGTCTTTTTTCTACCCTTATTTGCTCTTAGTATTACAGTTTTGTCAATACATTTTTCGATGTCCTTACGAATCCTAATCAATATATCTTTTTCCAATATAGCAAACCACCTTCCATTAATTGCTCCCCGACAGTAGAGGGCAGAAGAAGTGTTTGGGACACTCATGTATGCATTATATCATAGAATTCCTATTTTGTCAAACAAATAAATTATTATACTATTATTGAGTTATTTTGTCAATTATAATTAGCAATTATTTTTTATTAATTTTTTTATTTTTCTCCAGAATTTAGTTTAAGTATATCTACTTCAATCAATTTTATATGCTCTATCATTGCATTAGCTGCCTTTTCTGGATTTCTGTCTTTTATTGCATTGATTATATTTCTATGTTATTCCACAAAGTAATACATATTTAAATGCTCATTATCTCCGATGTAAAGCTCCCTGATAGACTTTATAAAAGGGCCATAAGATTAGATATTATAAAAGCTATATGACTGAAAATATTGGGATTTTTGACAAATACTGTGATATAATATAGTTAATTGTATAACAAGGGGGAAATAATTTTGAAAGGTACTATTGTTTCTGCATGGGTACAAACTTGTAGGAAACTGTATGGAGAAAATATAACAAACGAGGCATTAGATTATTTTAATATTAGTCCAAATAAAATATTTACACCTACGGAAGATATTGAAGATAAGGTGGCTAGAGGAATCCTTGACTACATTGCTAAAAAACTAGGAAAAACCTCTGATGAGGTATGGAGAACCATGGGTAATCACAATGTCATTACTTATTCTAAGGTTTATCCTGCATTCTTTAGATACAAGAATCTATATTCTTTTCTTCAAGCAATGTATGATATTCATGTTGTAGTTACTAAAAGAATAACTGGTGCAAAACCTCCTATTTTAGGGATAAAACCCATAGATAAATATACTGCACATATGACTTATAATTCTTCTAGAGGAATGTTTCCTTATTTCCACGGTATGTTGGAAGGTGCTGCTAAATATTTTAAAGAGGACATTAATATTGAAACTTTAGAGAAAACAGAGGATTTCACAAAGATATCCATCACTTTTCCTGATGAGATTTATTATCAAAAGAAATTTAGATTTAATAAAGCATTATCTTTTGGATTTATGAAGAATATGGAAGGAAAAATTGCCTTATCTTCCCTTCTATTAGTAGGTATTCCTGGAGTTTTGTTATCTAAATTTGTAGTTCCGTCAATAGCCTTCCCTGGAATTTTAGTTCTTTCTACTCTTGTTCCATTTTTGGTTAGTAAAGGACTGTTTAAACCTCTTAAATCCATTTATAGTTCTTTAGATGAAATTAAGAATAAAGACTTGTCTATAGTGGAAAATATATCTACTAATGATTTCTTTGAAGATATCAATGATAAGTTGAAGGATTTAAAAGAATCTATAAAAACAGACTTTGTAGGATATAAGGGTACTACCGATGAGTTAAATGTTTTTGCTGATAAATTCGCCGAGATTTCTAGTAATATGAGCTTTACTTCATCTGAAATATCAAATGTAGTAGAACAGGTGGCAGGAGGAGCTATAAATCAAGCCGAAGAAACTGAACAAGTAGCATATCAGTTAAACAATTCGATTATTTCTTTAAATGATGTTGTTAGAAAAGAAAACCTAGGCAAAGGTGAACTAGAATCAGCTGTTGAACAAATAAATAGGGGGTTTGAAGATTTAAAGTCTACATCTGATAGCTTAAACCATATACTATTACAGTTCTCTCAAGTAAAATCTAAGGGCCAAGATTTACAAAATAGGGCTACTGAAGTTCGGAATATTGTTGAAACTGTTGAAAAAATTGCTGAGCAGACCAATTTATTGGCTCTAAATGCCAGTATAGAAGCATCCAGGGCTGGAGAATATGGAAGAGGATTTACTGTTGTTGCATTAGAGATTAGAAAGCTTGCAGAAGGCTCTAAAGAGGCAGTTCAAACTATCAACGATAACTTAGAATCCTTTATTAAAGATATAGATGGATTTGTATTTGATATATCAGATCAGTTTAATATACTTGAAAGGGAAAATGTTAAACTAAATTCAGTTGCAGAAGAAAATCAAGCATCTGTAAATTCTATAGCACAAGTATCTGACTTAATCATTGAATTAACAAATGAACTTACAAACGAGACTAATAATATAAATAATATATCTCAGGGTATAGAATCCTTGGCAGCCATCGCTGAAGAAAACTCTGCCTCATCTCAAGAAGTATCTGCTAATGTGCAAACATATACTGAAGAGATTAGAAAAATGACTGAAAGTATACATGAGTTTAAAAAAGTCAGCGTGGAATTTAGCAAAGACTTGGAAAAATACATTGTATAAAAGCGAAGCTTTTATAGTGAATAACTAATAGTGAATAGTTAATAGTGAATAGTTAATAGTGAATAGTTAATAGTTAAGGAAGCTTCGAATAAATTCGAAGCTTTTTTATTAAATACCCTAAAGCATCACTCAAAATTCTTCACTCTTCACTCTTCACTAATTCTATCCCCCAAAAAATAGCCTTGTTATGTATATTGCTGAAATCACTCCTGCCAAGTCTGCTATTAATCCAGCCGCTAATGCATGTCGTTGCTTCTTTATAGATACTGACCCAAAATATACTGCTAGCACATAGAATGTAGTCTCACTAGATCCCATCATTACTGCCACTGTTCTAGCTATTAAAGATTCTGGTCCATGGTTTGCAGCCAATTCACTCATTATTCCTTGAGCACCAGATCCTGATAAAGGTCTCATTAATATCATGGGCACTACTTCTCCTGGTATATTAAAGATTTCAATAACAGGTGTTATTAATTTAATTAAAATATCCATAGCTCCTGATTCCCTAAAAACTCCAATGGCTACAAGCATGGCTACAAAAGAAGGTATTATTCTTATTGCCGTAGAAAATCCATCCTTTGCTCCTTCTACAAATGATTCATAAACTTTAACATTTTTACTCATTCCATAGGATATGATGCCAACTATCATAAAAGGAATTGCAAATTTAGATAAAAGTTGCATTATTTCAAGGAACATCTGATATCCCTCCCCTGCCTCCCATTAACCCTTTTTATTTCATATCTAGGAAGCCTCTGTAAAAACTTTGCTGCTATTATAGCTGCAGCAGTAGATATAGTAGTAGCAATTATAGTTGGCCCTATTATTTCTGTAGGATTAGTTGATCCTGCTGCTGATAATATAGCAATGGTTGAAGCAGGTATCAGAGTCACCGATGAGGTATTTATTGCAAGAAAAGTAACCATTGCATTGGTTGCTGTGTCCTTATGCCTATTTAAATTCTGTAACTCTTCCATAGCTTTTAGTCCAAAAGGTGTTGCAGCATTTCCTAACCCTAGTATATTAGCTGAAATATTCATTATCATAGCTCCCATTGCAGGATGTTCAGCTGGTACATCTGGAAATAAAATCACCATAACTGGCTTGAGTATCCTTGATATTCCTCTTATAAGTCCAGAATCCTCTGCTATTTTCATTATTCCTAACCATAATGACATAACACCTATTAGCCCAATTGCCAGCTCTACAGCTGATTTAGCGTTCTCTATAGCCGCATTTGTTACAGCATCTAATTCTCCTGTTACAATCCCAACTCCAAATCCTATAATAATTAGAGCTGCCCAAATGATATTGATCATTCTATCACCCCCAAGATAGTGAATAACTAATATAAGCAGGGTACCAAAATTGTGGTTTTTAATTTTGTGTACATCGCTTAGCTACTAATATTTTCCCCGCAGGGTACTGTTCAGTAGTCCTTTAGGGTTTGTTTATCTAATGAATAATTAATAGTTAAAAGATTAAACTCTTCAGTTTCTAGTTTTTAAAACTATTCATTATTCACTATAAATATCTTATTCTCCTCTATCTGGATATATTCAAAAAATAATAAGAGCCTAGTTTCCTAGACTCTCATTAATTCTTTTATTCTTTATTAAAGAAATAACACATATCCATTTCCTACATTTCATTTGTAAATTATATATTGTACATTGTTATAGTCCTAACAATACTGTAGCTATACCAAAGTATACCATCAAAGCTAGTGCATCTACTATAGTTGTAATTAGTGGACCTGCCATTATAGCTGGATCCATTTTTAATTTTTTAGCTACCAACGGTAAAACACCACCTACTATCTTCGAAGCCATAACTGTTACTACTATGGTTATGGAAACTGTCACAGCTATAAGAATATCTGTCTTTTCTAATAATATCAGTCTTACCCAATTGATAGCAGCAAGTGCCACCCCAACTATAAAGCTAATCCTCAACTCTTTCCATAGTACTTTCCACCAATCATGAGTAGTTATTTCACCAGTAGCTAATCCTCTTATTATCAAAGTTGAAGACTGACTCCCTGAGTTTCCTCCAGTATCCATAAGCATTGGAATAAATGTACTAAGCACTACTACAGATGCTAATACATTTTCAAACTTTCCCATTATTCTTCCCGTAAATGTAGCCGAAACCATAAGTATTAGAAGCCAGGGCAATCTATGCTTTGCCAAAGTAAATACTCCTGTATCTAAATATGCTTCCTCTGATGGTGCCATTGCGGCCATCCTTTGGAAGTCTTCTGTGGCTTCTTGTTCCATAATGTCCATAATGTCATCTACTGTGATAATTCCTGTAAGTCTATTTTCATTATCTACTACTGGCAATGCTAAGAATCCATATTTTCTAAATACATTTGCTACACTTTCTTGATCATCGTGAGTATTTACACGAATTACTTCATTTTCCATGATATCATCTATAAGCAAGTTTTCATCAGATGTAACTAAAGTTCTTAAGGAAACAAATCCTTCTAAAGTTCTCTTTCTGTCAGTTACATAGCAAGTATATACAGTTTCCTTGTTTAGACCAGTTTCTTTTATATGGGTTAGTGCTTCCTTTACTGTAATGCCCTTTCTTAAGTCTACGTACTCTATTGTCATTATACTTCCAGCAGAATCTGCGGGGTACCTTAAAAATTGATTTATTAACTTTCTCTCATCTTCCTTAGTAGACTTTAGAACCTTCTTTACAATATTTGCTGGCATTTCTTCTATTAAGTCAATCATATCATCAAAGAAAAGTTCATCCATAATATATTCTAATTCTTTATCTGTTACAGAATTTATAATGCCTAATTGTTGCTCCATAGAAAAATGGGCAAATACTTCTACTGCCAAATCCTTAGGTAGCATTCTAAATATTAATAGCGTCATATGTGCATCTAATGGATCTAAAAGCTCTGCTACGTCAACCTCGTTCATTTCTGATAATTCTCTTTTAATTTCTATATACTTTTTTTGCTCAAATAATTCTAAGAGTCTTCTTTCATCCATGTTCTCCCTCCAATTTAGAGAACCATGTTCTGTGATAAAAATGGTTCTCTATTTATTATTTTTAAAATCCTATTTTTAATACTACTGGGCAAAGGACCCGAATCCATTTTCATCACCAACCCTTCCGTTATTAGTTAATAGTTAATGGTGAATAACTAATAGTTAAAACCTTAAAGACCCAAAAGCCTTACTTAAAACTATTAACTATTCACTTTTAGTTATTCACTATGTTTCTCTATTATATCACATTTTCTCCATTTCCTTAAATAAAAAAGATAGGTTTCCCTATCTTTTTATCCTAGCATCCACTGCTGCCTCTATCTGGTATTACTGTAAATCCTCTTTTTATCCAATTGTCACTATAGTCTACTGTAAATTTTCCAAAACTTTCTTCCAAACCTTCTTCTACTAAAAATGTAAATCTATCTATCTTAGTTTCAATATCTCCTTCTTTATGCTCATCCAGAGCTAATCCAAATGATGGACCACCTCAACCATAACCTGCAATATAAATCCTCAAAGGTTTTTCAGTCTTTTTAGTTTCCACAATCTTTGTTAATTCTTCTGTAGCCTTAGGTGTTAAATCTATAATCATTATTATATCCTCCTTCATTGTATTCTTCTTTATATATTATATACCCATATAGGGTATTTGTAAACATTAAATATTATTTTTATCTATAAAGTTTTAGGTCATTATAGATTACCCTAATCATTAAATTTTTAATCAAAATAAAAACCGAGACCCATCCTCTACCTTTATAAGTGATTATATATCACCACTTCAAAGATAGAAAAGAATCTCGGTTTTTAATCTTAATCATTAATCATTTGTTCATCATATTTTTATTTTTCTTACGGTTTTAATTGTCAGTTATATTACATTGCTCTTCCTGGTATTATTGCATCTACTATACCTATTACTAGAGCACCTATTATAGCTCCCCATACAGATATATTAAATCCAGGAACTATAAATTTGGTAACATAAAGAATAATTGCAGCAACTAGAAATCCTGTTATTCCTCTTCCAAATGGTGAGGCATTTACACCAGTAAACCTTTGGACTAAATGATCCAGTACTCCTATTACTACTGCTGCTAACAATAGACTCCATATACTATCTATTGTAAAGCCTGGAGTAAAATATGCTGCTATAGCCACTACTATTGCTGTCACCAAAACTCTTATAAGCATTTCCCCAATATTAAAGTCATTGTCCCTATCTCTGTCCCTGTCCCTATGTTGATCTCTGTTTCTATCGTCATTATCCATAACTTCACCTCCTGATATAATAATCTCCAATAATAGATTTTTTTATACAGCAAATTATTAAATAATTTTTATATTTTGTGAAATCATATAAATATACTAGAAAGGAAATAAAAGATATGCTACTATATTAGTAAGAATTAAAAAGGAGGTTGAGAGTATGGAAGTTACTAAAGATATGCTAATTGGTGAATTAATTAGAAAAAAACCAGAAGCAATAGAAATTCTTATGAGATTTGGTATGGGCTGTGTAGGTTGTCCGTCAAGCCAAATGGAAAGCTTAGAAGAAGCTGCTATGGTACATGGCTTAGATTTAGATAAATTAATGGCTGCATTAAATGCATAATGCCGACTAACAAAAAAGAAGAGCTTACAAAATGTAGCTCTTCCTTTTTATAGTTTATTTTGCTAATAAGTTATCTATTTTTTCCTTATCAAAACCTACTACTTCTTCACCGTCTATAACTAATACGGGTACACCCATATGTCCCATAGCCATTAATTCTTTTCTAGCATCTTTATCTGTTTGAACATTTTTTTCAGTATAATCTATACCTTTTTCCTTTAGATAATCTTTAGCAGAAACGCAATATGGGCAAGTATTACTTGTATAAACTGTTACATTAGCCATTTTAATTCCTCCTTTAATATACTACTAATTCAATTATACCCTACGGGGGTATAAAAGTCAATAGCTTTTACGATAATATTTTACCCATAGTTATTTAAAATAATCATAGATATGAGAATTAATACTTATTAGCTGTATGTAAATTGACAATAATATTTATAAATAATATAATATTTCGTATGTCAAATTAAATTTTAAGGATGGTACTAATGATAAAAAACTATATGGAATTGTTAGTTGATGAGATTTTCAATGAAATAAAAAACAGTTATAAAATCTGCAATGAGGAAAAATGTATACATGATATTAAATCCATTGCTTTAAATAATCTACCAACCCATTATTTTAAATATGATACAACAGAAGCAGATAAAAAAGCTTTCTTATTAGAACGTCAACGGAGAATATCTGTATTAGCAAAAGTTGCTGAAGCAGCAGACATTGTATGCTCAAAATGTTATAGAAAAGGAAATTGAACCCACAGATTCCCTCCTAAGAGGGCCCCGTGGGCGTTATTTATGTTTCACGTGATTTAATCCTTGTTCAAACAGCTCCAACACATGTTCATCATCTAATGAATAGATAACAAGTTTACCTTCCTTTTTAAACTTGACCAATTTCATATCTCTTAAAATCCTCAACTGATGAGATATAGCTGATTGGGTCATTTCAAGTATATTAGCAATATCACATACACATAAAGATGACTTGGATAAGACATAAATGATTTTTAATCTGGTAGGATCTGATAATGCCTTAAACATATTAGATAAAAGATATATTTCTTCCTCACTATTTAAATTTTTCTTTAGATTTTTAAGCGATATTTCATCTGATAGATGACCTACACATACTAGCTTATCTTTTGTTTCTTTCATCATTTTAGCCTCCCATTATCTTAATTTTAATCCGTTGGCATCATTGGAGTTACAGGATGCACGGGTCTTCCAGTCATTGGATCTATATATATAATCCAATATCCTTCTACATGTAATCCTTGGTACCAAGTATTGAATCCATTAGCTCCTCTGTATGGATGCTCATCTGTAGTAAACTCACCTGGTATCCCATATACGAAGTATTTAACAGCCTCTCCTTCATTGTATAGTCCAAATAAATAATGTCCATACTTACTCATCAGTTGATTGCAAGTAGTAGTAGTAGTATTGTTATAGGGTTCTTTATTATTTCCTCCAATAATGTATGAAAAATATGGAAGAAAAGCTCTATATTCATTTTCTTTATCTAATTCTACTATCCACCAATTATATCCTTTTAGGTTATATTTAAAAGGATCAATATAAGGGAAAAACCTTAAAATACTCAATACATAATTAGTTGTTTGATTTTTTTGGTTTAATTTTCTTATATAGTCTAATGTCTTATAATCTGGTTCCATTGATTCTTCATCTAAATCTTCTAAATCAAACTTAACATCGGAATTCTCTTGAATATAATCTTCATTTTTTACTTCTATGTTTTCTTCTAAAGGTATATCCTCTGATAATTCATGTTGTACGACCTCAACATCTTGTTTCTCTATTATAGGCTCAGTAGCTGGTATATCATATGCTGGATTATATACTGGTACCTCATACGCTTGCTCGTATGCAGGTACATTATATATAGACTCATGTGTAGATCCTATCTTTATAGGTTCTTCAACTGGTTTAATTTCCTGCATTTCTATTTCTTGCACTTCCTCTAGTTTTTCAACTTCTTGGATCTCTGCCTCTTGTAATTCCTCTGGCTTTTCAACTTCTTGGATCTTCACATCTTGTATTTCCTCTGGACTTTCTACTTCTTTAGTTTCTTCTTCTTTTATTCTTTCTTGTACTTCTTCTTGTATGCTTATTTCTTGTACTTCTTCTGGCTCGATTACTTCTTTAGCTAATTCTTCTATTGCTAATCCTTTTATATGTTGTTCTATCTCTGTTGCTGGCTCAGATATAGATTGAATATGAGATTTAAAAGGTACGGATTCTATGTATCTTTCAATGGTGCCATCTTCTTTATCCAGATACCCTCCAAGGAGTACCTCTCCATCTCTCATTACTAGAATACCAGATATTTTGTCTGCTTGAAAGTTCTTAGCTTCTAATTCTCTCTGTATAAAGGTATATTCTCCTTTTCCTCTTCCTATATCATCTGTAAATATTTTCCCTAGTTCCCAAACTGAATGTGATTTATCCTTAGAGATAAATACAACATTATAGAAATTATCTACTTCTGCATTTTCAATATTTACTGTGACAATTCCTCTAGGACCCTTTATCTCTAGTTTGCAATGACCCTTTGGGTTTCTTCCAGCCATGGTAGAAAGTTCTTTCTTCAGTATTATAAACTTCCTTGTATATGCTAATGATGACGGCATAATTTTACCCCCTTTTTACACTTTATTTAATTATATGTCTAATGGGGGCAATGTTTTACTAATCTTTATAAAATCTTCTACAGATAAGTTTTCTGCTCTTGTATTAACATTGATATTTAGCTTCTCTAGAGCTTCTTTTATAGTTTCCTTTTCAATATTAAATCCATAGGTAGATAATGAATTTAGTATAGTTTTTCTTCTCTTTGAGAAAGCAGCTTTGACTATTTTGAAAAATTTATCCTTATCTACATCTGGTAGTTCCTTTTTGATTTCAAGCTTTATAACGGCTGAATCTATTTTAGGCTGAGGCATGAAAACAGTCTTTGGTACTTTTACAACTATTTCTGGTTTACTATAAAAATTGACAAATACAGAAAGACTTCCATATTCCTTTCCTCCTGGACCTGCCTCCATCCTTTCGGCTACTTCCTTTTGAACCATGACTATAATAGACTGTAAATTTAAATTATCTTCTATTAACTTTGCTATTATTGGTGTAGTCACATAATAAGGTAAATTTGCTACTACTTTTACGGGACCACCACTTAATTTTTCTTCTATTAGCTTTTCTATATCAATTTTTAATACATCTCCATGGATTATTTCTACATTATCATATTTTCCAAGAGTTTCATCTAATATCGGTAATAAAGTATCATCTATCTCAATAGCTACAACCTTCTTTGCCCTTAGGGCTAATTCTTCAGTTAACGTACCCATGCCAGGACCTATTTCTATTATATAATCTTCTGATGTAATATCTCCCTCATCTACTATCTTTCGCACAATATTACCATCTATTAGAAAGTTTTGTCCTAAAGATTTTGAAAATTTAAATCCATATCTTTCTAAAATTTCTTTTACATACTTAGGAGAATAAAGCCTCTTATCTTCCATAGTCTTCTTCAATCCTTTCCAAAGCTTTCCCAAACTCTTCCCTAGTTACTCCAAAATTATTTAACCTATTAAGAAATTGTTTAGAATTTGAATATCCAATACCTAATATCTCTCCCAATTTTTCTCTTTTCTCCCTTGACTTTGGTCCACCCGCTAATCCAAGGGCCGTTATCTCTTCCTTTGTAAACTCCTCTTTTCTTTCTATACTACTTGGCCTTGCTTTTAGGATTGCCTCAATAATATCTTCCTTATTTGCATTTTCTACTCCTATATCTCCCTTTTTCAAAGCTTTTCCTTGAGGCAAAAATGCGTGCTTACAATTTTTAATATGTTTAGATAAGTCCCTTCTAATTTGTTCTCCAGCATAATCTGGGTCTGTTAAGATAATAACTCCTCTTTTTTCTGCTATGTTTTTAAGAGTCTTAATAAATTCTTTCTTATAGCCAAACCCACCTGTTGCGATAACTTCTGCATCTAATGCGGCTTTGACAACAGTAATATCATCTTTTCCCTCTACTACTATTACTTCTTTTATCAATATAACAACCCCTTTAATCAGTTCACAATTAACAATTCACGGTTCACAATTATGAAAGTAGTAAACTATGGTCAAAAAACCCCAAAAACATTCCCCAACAATTGTGCATTGTGAACTGTGAATTGTGCATTTGAATTATTTAAGATTCAACGAATTTTAAATAATTCCTTAGTGTTTCTATTTGTAGCCTTTGCCAACTCTTCAAATGATATTCCTTTGGCTTCTGCTATGGTTCCTGCTACATATTTTACAAATATTGGTTCGTTTCTTTTCCCTCTATAAGGCTCAGGAGTTAAATATGGGCAGTCTGTTTCTACAAGGAGTTTATCTAATGGAACTACTTTAGCTACTTCCCTACTTACCCTAGCGTTTTTAAATGTAACCGGCCCAGCTAGGGATATATAAAATCCCATTTTTATATATTCTGCTGCCATTTCAGCACTGCCAGAATAGCAATGTAATACTCCCCTTAAAGTTCCGTCCTGAGCTTCCTTTAATATATTAAAAGTTTCCTCCGCAGCATCTCTAGTATGAATAACTACTGGCAAATCTACTTCCTTTGCAAGATTAATTTGTTCCCTAAACCATTTTCTTTGTATATCTCTAGGAGAATTATCATAGTAAAAATCTAATCCTATTTCTCCTATAGCTACTACTTTACCCCTTTTAGCAAAGGCCCTTAATATCTCAATAGTTGAGTTATCCATTTCTTTTGCAGAGTGGGGATGTATACCAACTGCTGCATATATATTATCATACTTTTCAGTTAAAGACACCGAAGCAATACTAGATTGTAAATCTGCCCCTATGTTTATAACCATTTCTATTCCATTGTTTTTTAAATTTTTAATTAGCATATCTCTATCATTATCAAATCTTCTATCATCGAGATGTGCATGACTATCTATAAGCATAATTATTTCTCCTTATGATATTGTAGCACCTGATTGTAGATCCTCCAAAGTTGATACTAAGCTAAGTTTACCAGTACTATCCTCTGCAGCTAATATCATTCCTTTAGATTCTACACCTCTTAATTTCACAGGTTTTAAGTTTGTGACTACTACTACCTTTTTACCCACTAAATCTTCAGGTGAATAATATTCTTTTATACCTGATACTACTTGGCGTTGTTCTTCACCTAATTTTAATTGCAATACATAGAGTTTATCAGCTTTAGGGTGATTTTCACAAGATATAACTTCTGCTACTTTTAATTTTACTTTATCAAAATCATCTATTGTAATTTCTTCTACTTTTTCTTTCACTTCTTCCACTTTATCAACCTTCTTTCCTTTGTTTCTTGAATCTATGAGCTTTTGGTTTGCATCATTTAGTTTAACTAATTCCTTTTCTATTTCAAGTCTTGGGAATATAATATTTCCTCTTTCTACTTTTGTACCTACTTCTAGTATTCCCCAGACCTTAGCATCATCCCATGATACTTCATTCTTTAATCCAAGTTGCTTTCTTATCTCTACTGAAGTTTTTTCCATAAATGGTTTAATCAGTATAGATACTATTCTTAAACTTTCTGCTAAATTATATAATACTGTATCTAATCTTTCTTTATCTTCTTCCTTTGCTAGTATCCATGGTGCAGTTTCATCTACATATTTATTGGTTCTTCTAATCAACTTCCATATTTCTTCTAAGGCATTAGAGAAGTTTAATCTCTCCATATATTCTTCTACTTTAGCAGCTGCATTTATTCCAGTTTCTTTTAGAGAATTGTCAAATTCTCCTTCCTTAACTGGAGAAGGAATTATTCCTTCATTATATTTTTCAATCATAGTAACTGTTCTACTAACTAGATTTCCTAAATCATTTGCCAAATCTGAATTTAGTCTTTGTAAGAATTTATCTCTATGGAAAGAGCCATCTTGACCAAAAGAAAATTCTCGAAGAAGAAAGTATTTGAAGGCATCTATGCCATATAATTCAATTATTGGCTCTGGATATATTACATTTCCCTTTGATTTAGACATTTTATCATCTTCAAATAATATCCAACCATGACCAAATACTTTTTTTGGTAATTCTAACTCCATTGCCATTAAAAGTGCCGGCCAAATTATAGTATGGAATCTCACTATCTCCTTACCTACTAAATGTACATTTGCAGGCCAGAAGTCTTCAAAGTTCTTATTGTCATCACTGCCATACCCTAAAGCTGTAATATAACATGATAACGCATCTATCCATACATACACTACATGAGATGGGTCAAATGGAACCTTAATCCCCCAATCAAAACTAGTTCTGGATACACATAAATCCTCTAAGCCATCTTTTAAGAAATTGTTCACCATTTCATTCTTCCTTGATTCAGGTTGAATGAATTCAAGATTTTCATCGTAAAATGCTAATAGTTTATCCCTATATTTTGAAAGTTTAAAGAAGTATGCTTCCTCCTCTGCAAGATGAACTTCTCTACCACAATCCGGGCACTTTCCTTCTATTAGCTGAGATTCTGACCAAAATGCCTCACATGGAGTACAATAATGTCCTTCATACTTTGATTTATATATTTCACCTTTTTCATATAGTTTTGTAAATATTTCTTGAACTGCTTTTTCATGATGAGAGTCTGTAGTTCTTATGAAAGTATCGTAGTCTATCTCTAAAGTCTTCCATAATTCTTTTATATCTGCCACTATCTTATCTACATAAGCTTTTGGTGTAACTCCATTTTCTTTAGCCTTTTCCTGAATCTTTTGACCATGCTCATCTGAGCCTGTTACAAAATATACGTCATATCCTTGCATTTGTTTAAACTTCTTTATAGCATCTGCTGCTACTGTAGTATAAGTATGACCTATATGCAGATTATCAGATGGATAATAGATTGGTGTCGTTAAATAATATTTTTTCATCTTTATTACCTCCCGTTTATTCAATGCACAATTCACAGTTCACAATTCACAATTGTTAGGGTCTAGCTGTCGGGTATTTTTTTGCGACCTGCAGTCGCTGTTTTAATTGTGCATTGTGCATTGTGCATTGTGCATTGTTTTTTATTTGTTTACTTCTCGCAGTTTCGCAACTCAAATCTATTTACTCGCTACGCTTGTATAGATTTGGTGCTCATTGCGTTTGACCTACATCAACTCACTAGCGTTCGTTGTGTTAGGTCATAAAAAAACCCTCATCTCTATATAGAGACGAAGGTTATCTTCGCGGTACCACTCTAATTTATCTAAATCTTGCGATTTAAATCTTACTAGGTTATAATAAACCTTGCAGTGTAACGGCTGCTTCCGTTACAGCCTAAAATCTTCGGCTGTAAAGTTCCGGGGCCATCTTCGGAATAATCTTAATCACTGGCTTTCACCTAACCCAGCTCTCTATAGAATAATCTTAGTCCTACTCTTCCCTTCCACACTTTTAACATGAGTTTACTCAACAGTCAAACTTAATATCTAGTCTAATTTACCTTTAGTATATCTTTCCTTATTTGATAATATATTATACTCTAACAGAAATATTTAGTCAACTAAATAATTAATATTGCAGTATTAGTTGAGTAAATTTTTATAATCCTTGTTTTTTGATTGCATAAAGAGACATTTAGTCTACGGTCTATTTAAGAGGTCCGTTAACATCTATTGTATATGAACCTGTTCCTGAATATTTATATATATAAAGATAATATCTACCTGCTGCTGCATCATAAGAACCTGTTAATCTCCCACCTGTCGTTGAAGTAGGATACGCTACATAATTTATAGTATCTGATGCCTCATAAAGCATCCAGCTAATTCCCAAATCCCTGTCTGGTGTTACATTGATATCAACCTGTCCATTGGAGATTACATCAAAATAGTACACATCTACATTGTCATTACCATGAATCTCCGCAGATACTGTGAGTTCAGCAGTTATAGGTCCATTTGCATTATCAAATGTATCATTTGATTCAGTCTCAGATGTGATTCCATCACTAGGATTAATTTCAGGCTCATTAATTATTACCTGTGCCTCATCTGTATTTCTTTCTCCTTTATCATCTACTACTGTCAAAGTTGCTGTAAATGTACCTGCTGTTGAGTAGGTATAGTTTGGATTTACTTCTGTGCTTGTACTACCATCTCCAAAATCCCATAGATATGATATTATAGTCCCATCACTATCTTTAGAACCCATGCTACTAAAGCTTATCTCCTCACCTTTCGTCACAACATATGGTCCATTTGCTTCTGCTACTGGAGGATTGTTCACCTGTATTGTCCCATCACCTGTAAGTATTCCATGAAATACTACGTCAAATTCTGCTTCATCTAATGAATTCACTTTATAATTTGTAAAGTAGCATACTACTGTTTCATACCCACTCCATGGATAAGATGTAAGTGTGTTTAAAGATTCATTCGCCATTAAATCCATGTATTCCCAATCTGCTATAGGTCCTTGAGATGTTGCTTTTGTATATGTCCCACGTAATGTAAATGTTTTAAAAAATTCTGATTGTGATTGGGTTATTGTTATATCTGTCAGATCCACAACTGAAGTTATATCTGAGTATATTGACTCTAGATCTTTTCTTGTATGGGTTTCTAAGTAGTCATCAGCTACAAGGGGAACATAGTAAATATTTATATTATCTACTAAATATTGCATTTGATTTTGATATTCTGCATTTAATCGATTATCATTACTATATTGGCTTATTAAGTTATCATATTCCCTTACATTATTTGTCTTTACAGCATTATTCAAACTGTCCAACATATCCCTATTCTTTTCATGCATATAATTATAAACAACAAAACCATAGGTATAAAAAGTAAAACCACTATCATATGATGAATGTAAAGTTTTAGATAAGGAATATCTATCTTCCACTCTTCCAATATTGGATACCATAGTTTTTCTTGGAACAACCCCATCAGTACGAGTAGAACCCGCAAACCATTCAGCTCCACCTTCTTCAAACCATGTTAATCTTTCATTATTATAAATTTCTGATTCTCCCCACATACCAGGGACCAAATATCTGCCTTGTAAATAGTGAGTAAATTCATGACGGAATAACTCTTCTAATGTATATATGCTGTCTTGAGGAGTTCTTTCATAGGTATAAAAGGATCCCCAGCTCTCTATATACATACCACCATTATTAGTATCTAGTCCAAACAAATATCTATTCATACCATATTCATGAGGACTATTATAAATGTAACATATCAATACTTCATCAGTATTATTGGCTTCAAGGGGAGTATCACTTCCTATGCTCCTATAAAATTGCGCTCTAACTTCATGTGAAGCCCAGTATAGCCTTTTAACTTTATCAATTGTAACATCATCTCCAGCATATATGATTAATTTATCATCATCAAAAGTATATTTTTTAGGCAGGTATTTATTTATTCCATCTTGTGTGATTTTCTTAATATCTATTCTTCTGTCATAATAATCTAATCCATCATAATTATCTACTATAGATGAAGCAGCTTGAAAATACGCTTCCCCTAAATACGGATAGGAGCTCATTGCCTGTGTGAGGACTCTATTTCCTTCACTTGGATTGCTATGAACTTTCCCTAATGTTCCCATCCAGTATAGTCCATTATTTATAAGCCATCCATTATCTGAATTAAAGTTTCCTAATAGCGCTATATTCGATACTTCTGTTATAAAATCATCAATTCTGCCATACCAAATAGTTTTTGATGGTATAACTCCATTATAAAGTTCTTCATTAATGTCATATTCTATACCACCACCTAAGTTATAAATAGCTGTTCCTTTTGCATTATCATTTATATAGTTATTTATATTTGATTGAAATTGTTGAAATATAGGAATAGTACGGTTGATTATATCTACATTGGTTGAGCCGTTCCACATAAGAAGACCTATGGAAGATACTAAATCATCCTGCTGTACTGTACCTAATTTGAAATTAACATTATTCATAACTGAAACTATTGCAGGTAAACATTTATCATGATAATCTCTACTATTAAGCTCACTTAATTGACTATTATAAAATCCTAAATAAAAGCCTGCTCTAACTACTTCACAAAGTGTAGGTATACCTTTGTTATCTGTACTTGTATATTGTCTTCCACGAATGTTTATTGCATCAATAAGCGTTTCCATACGACTTTGATTAGAATAAAATTCATATGCGTCTTGGCTATATTGAAATAAATCTGTAATATCACTGTATTTAAGAGTAACTAGCAGATTTACTAAATCAGTATAATTTAATGTCTTTAGATAAGACATTGAGTAGGTGCTTTCCCCTGCAGCAAATGATCTTATATCCTGGAAACTTTGGTCAATAGATTCCGACTGTGGCGGTTCAGGTGATTTGATTGCTAATAAATCATCTGTAATTTCTTTTGAAAATACACTACTCTCTTTTTTTTCTCTATTCTCTATTTTTCCTATAGGTAGTTGATTTGATACTGATGAAGCATTGAGATTATCATTTATTGCTAAAACTGAGCCACTGAAAACATTACTTAATAATAAAACAATAATGCAAAACAAGCATATAATTTTATATAATTTATGCCTGCCTTTTTTTCGATCTTTACCAGTTGTTTTTTCCATAATAGAATCCTCTCCTTTAAAATAATTTTATTTTATAAATAACCCTTGATGAAAATACAATAGTCACCTCCTTGGATAATATAGTTAAAATTCAATTGCTATATTTTCTTCCTCACTGATTTCATGAGATAATATTCATGATTTTTCTACAGTTTCTTTTCCTAATAAATTTCTCGATAATCTCAATACCATTTAACTTTGATAAATAATGCTTATAATTGAAAATATAAATCTATTACTCTTTTTGTTTTTCGAATATTCGGAATATTTTCTTCGTACTTTCAAAACAACTTCTAAATAATCACTCTGTTTTTTATAATCTTGAAAATAATAAGGATATGCCAATTAATTCAATAATTGATGATATTAAATAATAGAGATTACAATAGTTATCTTACAGTGTTATTAAAGATCATGTTTTAACAATCTTTAAATTACATTTTTTTAAACTATACGCTAAGGAACTGAGTCTGAAAGATATAATTTGAAATGGAAAAATCTTAATTTTAAAAACTTACCTTGTGAGAAATACTTCAACATACGTGATATTCTTATATTTGGCTTTTGTTATAATTTCTTATAGTCAAAAGTAATATTTATATCTAATAATTTACAATGCAATCTTTATGCCATTTTATCGCTTTAATACACTCTAGTGATATTGATGTATTTATTCAATAAAATTGAAAATAATTAAGAAAAAGTATTAAATTTAATACTTTTTCTTAATTATTTTTAAAGATCAATATGAAATTTCAGACCAAATTCAGAATCATAGTAGAATTAGTCTTATCTTATATCTACTCTCTATTACTCTTCATAATATTACTGCGCTTTTACTCTAGTCATATAGTTTTCAAAATTATATTTAAGTTCTTCTATACTATCTCCACCAAACTTTATCATCATCTCATTAGCTAATACATATGCCAACATATTCTCTGCAACAATACTAGCTGAAGGTACAGAACAAACATCCGTCCTTTCAACCTGAGCATGAATATGCTCTTTTGTTTCCATATCTACAGTATTCAAAGGCTTCTTCAGGGTAGGAATAGGTTTCATAATTGCTCTGAATACTATATCTTCTCCATTAGAAACTCCCCCTTCAATTCCCCCTGAATTATTGGTTTTCCTATAGTATCCATTTATATCATAGTATATCTCATCATGTACCTTTGAGCCAGGCTTATTAGATGTATTAAATCCTAACCCAAATTCAATTCCTTTTATTCCGGGAATGCTCATTATACCATAAGCAATCTTTCCATCTAATCTTCTATCCCAGCTGATATAACTTCCCAATCCTACAGGAATATTCATCCCTATTACTTCTATAACTCCACCTAAAGCATCTCCTTCTTTTTTTATATTATCTATTTTTTCTATCATAAGCTTTTCAGTTTCTTTATCTAAGACTCTCACAATAGATTCATCTACTTTTAACAATTCCTCTTTACTAATATTATTATAATTATCCTTTGAAGTTTCAATATCTCCAATTTTAACTACATGACTATATATACATATATTGAATTCCTTTAATAACAACTTACATATACTGCCCAATGCAACTCTCATAGCTGTTTCTCTAGCACTAGCTCTTTCTAAAGTATTTCTACCACCTTTTTGATTGTACTTTAAGGAACCTGCTAAGTCTCCATGACCTGGCCTAGGTCTTGTTATTTCTCTTAATTCTACATCAGTTCCTCTATTTTTAATTATAATGGATATTGGATTTCCTGTGGTATAGGAATTATTGATTCCAGATAGAACTTTTATTTCATCTTTTTCTATAGCCATCCTTTCACTTCTGCCATATCCTTTTTGCCTTCTTTCAAGCTCATGGTTTACATATTCTATATCAAAATATAAATTTGCTGGAAGCCCATCTATTATTCCCTGCAAACTATCGCCATGAGATTCTCCTGATGTTAAGAATCTAATCATTTGAATATCCTCCCATATATAGGTTAATGGTCTAAACAAAGAAATAATCTTTGCTATAACAGTTTATTTTCGAGTTTTGCAATAGCCTTTAAATCCTTCATAAGTTTTTGAAATCTATCTGGAGTTATAGATTGCTCTCCGTCACATTTTGCATTTATAGGGTCATTATGAACTTCAATGATCAGTCCATCTGCCCCTGCTGCTATGGCAGCCTTTGAAAGTGGTTCTACTAACCACCACAAACCAGAAGCATGACTAGGATCTACTATTACTGGAAGGTGACTTAATTTCTTAATTATAGGAACTGCACTTAAATCCAAAGTATTCCTTGTATATCTTTCAAAGGTCCTAATCCCTCTTTCGCATAAAACTATATTTTCATTTCCTTCTAACATAATATATTCAGCAGCCATCAAAAACTCTTCTATAGTAGCTGACATTCCTCTCTTTAAAAGTACGGGTTTTTTTATCTTACCTAGCTCTTTTAAAAGAGGATAGTTTTGCATATTCCTTGCTCCAATCTGAATAACATCCACATTCTCTATAAATTTATCTAAATAATCTAATGACATAAGCTCTGTTACAATAGGAAGTCCTGTTTTCTCTCTGGCTATCTTTAGCATCTCTAGTCCAGTTTCACCTAATCCCTGAAAGCTATAAGGGGAAGTCCTTGGCTTAAAAATACCCCCTCTTAAGAAACCAGCCCCTGATGTTTTTAATTTTTCAGCTATATTTACTATTTGTTCCTCACTTTCTACTGAGCAGGGTCCAGCCATTATTGCTATTTCCTTACCGCCTATGGTATTTCTGCCGACATTTATAATTGAGTTTATTGGATGTGAAATTCTATTCACCTTATTAAGACCTATCTCCATGAGCCTCCCCCCTTACTCATCAATTGCTTCTTTTAAACTTTTTACAAACTCAAAAACTCTTCCCTCAATATTATCCGATTCTATTCCCTTCTCTATTTCTTTAACAATTGCACTTCCAACTATTAGCCCATCAGCTAAATCCTTTAATTTCTTTATGCTCTTTACATCAGATATACCAAAACCAATAACTGTAGGAATGTTTGAATGTTTTTTTGTTTCTTCTAAGAGATCTACCAGTCCTTCATCAAAGGATTCTCTCATTCCTGTAATGCCCTTTGAAGAAATGCAATAAATAAATCCTTTTCCTTCTTTAACTATTGATTCTACACGACTATGAGAAGTTGGAGCAACTAGGACTATTAAATCAATAGAATAAGCCTTCATCATTTCGTTTAATATTTTTCTCTCCTCTAAAGGAATATCTGGGATAATCAAACCATCTATTCCACATTCTTTACATCTACTTAAAAATCTTTTTACTCCATAAGAGATAACTGTATTGTAATACACCAAGAAAATCAGAGGAATTTCTGTTTTACATCTTAGTGTTGACACCATTGAAAAAATAGTCTCCACATTAATACCTTGGTTTAAAGCCCTTGATGAAGCTCTCTGTATAACAGGCCCGTCTGCTAGAGGATCTGAATATGGAATCCCCAATTCAATAATATCGGCTCCTGCTTTTTCCATTGCCAAAACTAATTCTATGGTTTTATCTAATGTAGGATCTCCTAATGTAATATAAGTAATTAGGGCTTTTCTTTTCCCCTCTCTAAGTTCATCAAACTTTTTCTTTATTCTACTGTCCATCTTCAAATTCCCCCAATACATTAAACAATGTATCTATATCCTTATCTCCTCTTCCGGACAAATTCACTACAATAATATCTTCTTTATCTATTTGTCTAGCTAACTTCATTAAATGCGCTATAGCATGAGCGCTTTCCAAAGCAGGTATAATTCCTTCTGTCTTAGTTAAATATCGAAAAGCTTTTATTGCCTCATTATCATTGATAGCTACATATTTAATTCTGTTTATAGAATGAAAATATGCATGTTCTGGTCCAATCCCTGGATAATCAAGGCCTGCTGATATTGAATGTACTGGTTTAATCTGCCCATTTTCATCCTGCAACAAATAAGTCATCATTCCATGTATGATTCCTAATCTACCTTTGGAAATACTAGCTGCATGATATTCTGTATCTATTCCCTTTCCTCCTGCTTCAACACCATACATCTCTACTTTTTCCTCAATAAAAGGATAGAATAAACCCATTGCATTACTTCCTCCACCTACACAAGCTACTAAATAATCTGGCAATCTACCTTCCTTTTTCATAATTTGTTCCTTCACTTCATCTCCTATAATCCTTTGAAAATCTCTTACCATTGTAGGATAAGGATGGGGTCCTACTACTGATCCAATTACATAAAAAGTATCTTCTGGATTAGTGACCCAATGCCTAATGGCTTCATTAGTAGCATCCTTCAAGGTTCTTGTTCCAGAACTCACAGAGTTTATTTTAGCCCCCAACATTTTCATCTTCAAAACATTTAACCCTTGCCTTTTTATATCTTCCTCCCCCATAAAAACTTCACAGGAAATATCAAATATTGCACAAATAGTAGCTGTAGCCACTCCATGCTGTCCTGCACCTGTCTCTGCTATTATTTTCTTTTTTCCCATTCTTCTAGCAAGTAGTACTTGACCAATTACATTATTTATCTTGTGAGCCCCAGTATGGTTTAAGTCCTCTCTCTTTAGATAAATCTTACCTCCACCTAGTTTTTTTGTTAGATTCTCCGCATAATATAATGGAGTAGGTCTTCCAGAATACTCTTGACAATAATACATATATTCCTTTTTAGAATTCTCATCATCTTTTATACTAATAAATGATTTTTCCAGCTCGATCAATGGATTCATTAAAGTTTCAGGTACGAACTGCCCACCAAATTGTCCAAACCTCTTATTCATATAAATCATCCCCTTACTCTCTCTATAAAATCTTTTATCTTTCCATAATTCTTATATCCTTCTGTCTCCACTCCAGAGCTTACATCTACTACTGCAGGTCTAACTATCCCTATAGCATTTCTGATGTTTTCCGAACATAATCCCCCTGCTAAAACTATGGACTTAGTTTTACCAATCTCTGTAGCTAATTCCCAATTAAACCTTTTTCCTGTCCCCCCAGCTTCCCCTTCTATCCAAGTATCCAAAAGATACTTATTAACCCTATATTTTTCTAATAATTCTAGGCTATTTTCATCTCTTATAAGAAAGGATTTCCATACTTCATTCTCAAAACAACTACAATAACTAGAACTTTCATCTCCATGGAATTGAAGTACATCAAGGTGACAAAGTTTTTCTATTTCTTTTACTTCTTCTAGAGAATGATTTAGAAATACACCAACTTTTTTTATATCTTTATTTAATCTATCTACTAATCTCCTTGCCATATAAGGGTCAATTTGTCTCTTACTTTTTGCAAATACAAATCCTATATATTCTGGTCTTAATTCATTTACATAATCTATATCTTCATATCTTCTCAATCCACAGATCTTTATCTCTACCAAATTATTCACCTCTTAATTCTTTTATCTTATCCTCAATAGATTTAGATTTCATAAAGCTCTCCCCAATTAGAACACCATCTACACCTATGGATTCTAGATACTCCATATCTCTTTTATTAGAAATACCACTTTCACTAACAATTACTTTATCCTTCGGTATATAGCCTATTAATTTTTCTGTAGTTTCAAGCTTTACTTCAAAGGTCTTTAAATTTCTATTGTTAATCCCGATTATATCTGCACCTGCATCTAATACCTTTTCTAGCTCTTTTAAATTATGGATTTCGACTAGGCACTGAAGATTAATGTCCTTAGCTATTTTTTGAAATTCATCTAATTGCCTCTTAGTTAAGAGGGATGCAATAAGCAAAATAGCATCTGCTCCTAATAATCTGGACTGATATATCTGATATGAATCGATTATAAAATCTTTTCTAAGTATAGGTACTTTTGTTTCTTGTTTTATCATCGATAAATATTCACCTTTTCCTAAAAAGAAGCTTTCTTCAGTCAATACAGAAATTGCATCCATCTGATTTTTGTCATAGATTCTACCCACGAGTATAGGGTCAAAATCTTCTCTTATAATTCCCTTTGAAGGGGAAGCCTTCTTTACTTCCCCTATTATATTTAATTTTCCTATGTTTTCTATGGCTTTCTTGAAGTCTCTGATATCCATGTTTTTAATTTGGCTTTTCAGCTTTTCAAGAGGCACAATCTCCTTCTCTATCTCTAATCTTATTCTCTTTAAAGAGATAATTTCCTCTAATATCATTTCCTCAACTCCTGACTAAGTTTAATCAGTTGATTTAATTTCTCCAATGCAAGTCCTTTATCTATCATCTCCTTAGATTTGTCTATTCCTTCTCCCAGAGAATTCACTACATTTCCTACATACATAGCTGCACCTGCATTTAATAAAACCATGTCACGTTTAGGTCCCTTCTCACCCTTTAATATATTTAACAAGATCTTTGCGTTTTCTTCTGGGTCCCCTCCTTCAACTTCTTCAATTTTAGCGAAGGAGATACCATAATCGTTAGGATCTAAATAATATTCGTGAATTTTATTATCTTTCAGTTCAGACACCTTAGTCTTTGCAGTAATAGTAATCTCATCTAATCCATCCATGCCATAGACTACCATAGCCCTTTTCAAACCTAATTTCCTTAGAACGTTTGCCAAAATAGATGTAAGATTTTCATTAAACACACCGAGGACTTGACCTTTAGGATTTGCAGGATTAGTTAAAGGTCCTAGAACATTGAATATAGTTCTTATCCCTAATTCCCTACGAGGATTTATAGCGCATTTCATACTCTGATGAAAATTTGGAGCAAATATAAATCCTATTTGCAGTTCATCTATACACTTTTTAACAGCTATAGGAGAAAGATCTATATTGACTCCTAAACTTTCCAATACATCTGCACTTCCACATTTGCTGGAAACAGATCTATTTCCATGTTTTACAATGGTCACTGATGCAGCAGCTGCTACAAAGGCTGATGCTGTTGAAATATTAAATGTATTTCTTTTATCACCACCAGTTCCACAGGTATCTACTGTATAGCTACTATTTGTTTGAATTTTTATAGCCTTTTCCCTCATAACCTTAGCAGCACCAATGATTTCTTCTATGGTCTCACCCTTCATACGGAGACCAGCAAGGATTCCTCCTATCTGAGAGGGAGTAGCTCTTCCCTCCATAATGGTATTCACTACGTCAAACATCTCATCTTCTGTTAAATCCCTATAATTTATAACCTTATCTATTGCTAGTTGCATAATTTACACCTCATTTCTAATACACTCCATAAGAACCTTTGCTTTCCTTAAGGTTTCTTCATATTCACTTTCAGGATTTGAATCTGCAACAATTCCAGCACCGGCTTGTATATATGCCATATTATCCTTGAATACTATAGTCCTTATGGCGATGCAAGTATCCATATTCCCATTAAATCCCAGATATCCTATAGCCCCTGCATATATTCCTCTTTTCTCATTTTCCAGCTTCTCTATAATTTCTAATGCTCTTAATTTTGCTGCTCCAGACACAGTTCCTGCTGGTGCGCAAGTTTTTATAACATCATAATGATTTAAACCCTTTTTCATTTTTCCTATTACGTGGGATACTATATGCATTACATGAGAATATTTTTGTACCTCCATGAACTGCTTCACTTCAACGCTTCCATTCTCTGATATTTTTTCTAAATCTTCTTTAGATAAATCTACTAGCATCAAATGCTCATTTCGTTCCTTTTCATCTCCTAATAAACTATTTATATAAAATTTATCTTCCTCTAAATTTTTACCCCTCGCCCTTGTCCCTGCAATAGGACAGGTTTCCACTCTATCTTGATTTATTTTCACCAACATTTCCGGTGAAGACCCGACTATATGATAAAATCCAAAATCTATATAATACATATATGGAGAAGGATTTAATTTTCTTAGTTTTCTATAAACCCTAAAAGGATCAATTTTTGTATGAAAATCAAATCTTTGAGATAAAACCACTTGTGATACTTCTCCATTTCTTATATAATCCTTAGTTTCTAAAACCTTTTTCATAAAACTTTCCTTTGTTTCATTGCTGGTATATTTAACTTCCTCCAGATATGACCTTGGTTCTTTTTCTATATAAAGTTTATTTTCTAATATTTCTTCTTTTATTTTTTCTAGCTTCAATACTCCTTCTTCATATATTTCTTTTAAGGAGTCATCTACTTCTAAATTTACAACTATCCTTATCCTTTGTCTTATATGATCATAGATAATAATATCTTTAGGTAATAAAAGATGTAAATCTGGAGTTTTTATGCTATCTTTATTTGTATTCTCTACTCCATAGATATTCTTTATTAAATCATAACCTATAAAACCTACAACTCCAGCTGTAAAGTCTTCTAGACTTTCTAATGAAGCCATCTTATATTCATCCATAATTTCTTGCACAATTTTAAGGGCGTCTCCCTCTTTATTTATTGTCTCATTCCCTTTAATTATTGTAATTTCATTGCCATAGGCCATAATCTCCATAAAAGGATTTCTTCCCATATAAGAATATCTGCCCCACTTAATTCCCCCTTCAACACTTTCCAATAGAAAGGTCTTTTTACATTTGCATAACTTACTAAATAAAGAAATAGGTGTTTCCATATCACCATCTATTTCCAATGAAATGGAAATTATTTTTCTTTCTTTACTTAATCCTTTAAATTCTTCATAATCTGGATACATAGTATATTCCCCCTTTTTTTAGTACAAAAAAAGCACTCCGTCCCTAATATAAGGACGAAATGCTCAGCACTCCGTGTTGCCACCTTTTTTAGATAATCATATATCCTATATGATAAAACAAAAAAACATTTCAATCCTAATATCTAGGACGAAATGTTAAATTTCGTTATGCCACCTAATATAGATAGTTGACTATCTCACTCTAAGGGTACGGAAATAATAATATTTCGATACCCCGTCTTTATAACGTAAGACACTCGGCTAATGATACTCTCCTAAGATTTCACACCGCTTCTCATGGAACCATTCAGCAGACCATCCGTATCAGGTTTCCACCATCCCCGACTCTCTAGACCTTCAAGTATTGCTTACTTTTTCCAATCAATGAATTTTTTAACTTTTCCAAAATTATAGTATTTAAAAATAATTTTGTCAACTATTATTTTTTTATATGTTGTTATCTTTTGATTTTATAAAATCACATTTTCAAAAAATATATATTTATACTTTAACTAAATAATTGAAAACTCCATCTTCCTCTGACCATGGCCTCTTGAAAAAACAAAAAAACTCCTATCATCAGAAAAATATCTCCAACACTTATTATTCTAGCTAAAGGATAGGGTCTTGGTATTACAATAACATCTGCTAGGTAAACAAGCTTAGTATCTTCTGTGACTAAAGAATGTTTTATATCAAAGGATTTCTCTGGCATATTTTCTGTATAATGTTCATATCCTGTAAATCCCTTAAAGGATACCGGCATTTTACCACCGTTAGCAAATATGACTATAAAGTTTAGCATAATTCCTATAAGAATAAACTTCATAAATTTCTTCTTAATATTGAGAATAACTCCTGCTATCATGATTAAGTATGTAAACAAAAGAATATAGACAAAATATTTATCAAAAAACTCTGGTCCTAATATAAGATTTCTGCCCTTCAACCAAGATATACATCCCTGAATAAGTCCTGCTATAAGAAACAAATACCATCCCTTTATATGCATATTTCCTATATTTCTTATTCTTCCTTTTCTAAATATGGCTACAATAAATCCAAGAACCATAGCTTCAATAAACAATGATATCACTCCCTTTCTCTTAAGATATCTGCAAATTTTTCTGCAATATCTGGATGAAATTGTGTTCCAGCATTATTTATAATCTCCTGTAAAGCCTCTTCCCTAGTCAGAGCATCTCGGTATGGTCTGTCTGAAGTCATTGCATCGTAAGAATCTGCTATGGATAATATATAGGCTTCCATAGGTATGTCATCTCCAGACAATCCATCAGGATATCCTTTACCATCATATCTTTCATGATGATATCTTACAATTCCAGAAATTTTCTTTAAAAAATCAACCTTACTAATTATTTCTGCACCAATACTCGGATGCCTTCGAATATCTTCATATTCCTTTTGAGTCAATGCTGTAGCCTTATTTAATATATTATCATTGATACCTATTTTACCAATATCATGTAAAATAGCCGCATTTTTAATATTTTGAATCTTCTCGTATGACAATCCATATGCCTCTGCTAATTTAACAGCATAACTTTCCACCCTAGAGGCATGTCCAGATGTATAAGGGTCTTTTGCCTCCATGGCAGAGTTAAAAGCTTGTATAGTAGATAGATATAGATTTCTTGTCTCTATATATAATTTAAAGGAATATCTTGCTAGTAATAATGGTCCAAAAAATAATAAAACAGCCCAATATCCATAGCCTATAAAAGCCAATGCTATAATTATACCTATAATACCTACAGCTAATGAACTTGCAAAGGTTCCTTTAATGTTAGAATACCAAACTTTTATAAATTGTTGTTTATTTAATAAGGACATTAAACCAGATATTATTATAGTATTAAAAATTGTCCCTAAAATTACTATTAAAATTGTTTGTGGTAGAAAGAATTCTCCTATCTTACCTCCAGTGCCTATATATATAATTCCCATGACAGATGTTACAATAATGCTCTGTGACATATTAAATACTGTAACATAATAAGGAGTGTTGAATAAATGAGTATATCCATATTCTGGGACATTAGGGCATCTAAATAATAGTCCTAAAAAAGATGATGTAGTACCTAATAATGGTCCACCTACTACGATAGATGCTAGATTTATAGCAGATCCTACAGAAACTCCTATTGAATTATTTGTTAATGGTATTAGTAAAGACTCAACTATAATTGTAAGAATTGTCCAAAATAATAGCATTTTTATATCTGTAATTGTAAAACTTGAAATTAAGAAACCATAAGCTATGATTGATATCAAGAAAAGTATTCCTATGTATATATATGTTTTTTTATTTGGTTTCAAATCACTCATCTCCTAATATATCTCATTCCGGCTAATAAATTAAAATATTATCTAATCCAAGTATAATTTGCTCCAGCTGATAAAACTAAAGCCAAAATGCTAAGCAAAACCATTAATATTCTTTTCATCGAATATAGCCCCCTTTTTAGGATACTATGTTGATTCGCTATTACAACACGCCATATTCGCTTCGCTATTTTTGTTAATGAGAAATTTATTAGCCGGCATTGATACCTACCTTGATGTAAAACGATTTAGAGCATCTAAGGTAGCTTTTACAACTGCCTCCTTATAATCACTTTTTATTAAACAAGAACCGCAAAATTTTTGCTCCAAACCTTCGCTGATACAAGTAATAACAACTATCACTACTTCATCCGTGGAGATGTTGACAGTTTTTATATCTTCTAATATAAAGGTTTCCTCATAACCATAAGCATCTTCCACAGTCTTTAATGTAACATCTACTAACATTCTATCAATATTTGTACTAGTATTTATTCCTATCCTTGAATTCTCAAAAATATCCTTATGGTTGTCCAAGGATACTTTCACCATAGCCTTTTGCCCATTATTATCATGGGATATTGACATTATCTTAAGCCTGTTTTCAATTTTCTTAAGACTATCATCTTGTATTTCTGCTATACTTATTTTCTTATGATCTACTTGAATATTATATGTAGCTATTAGAATAGATTGGATATCCCTAACTAACTGTTTGGCAGATCTATTCCTATTTGAAACTATATGAATTTCTTCAAAATTATTATCCTCTGAAATAATTTTACAAGAAACTACGGAATCTAATTTCTCAATCGTTTGTTCTATTATTTCTATATTCAATATTATCCCCCCGGATGCATATTTTTTTGAAATTCATCATAATATTGGTAAATTCCCTAAATTATAATTTGATTCTACCATTAATATATCTTAGTTACAACATAAAACTACAATAATAAGTATAAATAAGCCTCACTCTTATATAAACTTTATTAATATAATTGACCTTTTTATCCACTATAAAATAACAATTCTCATTTTTTATGAATAATTTTCCAGTTTTTGTATATGATATTCATATATAAAGAAACATTGTACAACCACCAGAATATTATGTGTATTATATCAAAAATTTGACAAACAATAAGTTTTTGATTACAATACAAGAATAGTTAAATTATAGGAGGTATATTATGGAAAATCATACAGTCAATAAGACTTGGAAGTTTATAGTCTTGGCTGCCCTCGCTATAGCAGTAACTGTATCTTTAGGGTTTTATATGTACCAGGGTAGTATTAATAATATTACCTTACAACTAGAAAATGAAGTTATAGAAATAGCTTCAACTGCTAGAACTTTGGAAGAATTACTTGAGAAAGAATCCATTCCATTCAATAAAGATGCTTATATTAATATGGACTTAGACACAGAACTTAAAGACAATATGAATATCATTATAAAAAATCCTAAGTCATATACTATTTCATTTGCTGGAGGAGAATACGAAGTAAAATCTTTTTACAGAACAGTAAGTGAAGTATTAGATGAACAAGGAATTGTATTAGGGGATAAGGACTTTACTTCTCCCAAGTTAGACGCTACAGTTTCAGATGGAGGAAATATCGAACTATTTAAAGTCGAGGAGGTGGTTGAAACCGTTGAGGATATTATTCCTTTTAATAAGATGGTAAATAAAAATAACAAAATGGATATTGGAACATCCAAAGTTGTTCAAAATGGTAAGGATGGGCTTAAAAAGTCTCATTTTAAAAAGGAATTTATCAATGGTAAACTACATTCAATAGAGTTGGTAAAGGAAGAGATAGTTACCGAACCTATTTCTGAAGTTGTAGAAAAAGGGACTAAGGATTTAATTGTTACATCTAGAGGTAATACTAGCTATAGAAAAGCTATAACTATGACAGCCACTGCCTATGACGCATCATTTGAAAGTACTGGTAAAAATCCAGGAGATAAATATTATGGTCTCACAGCCTTAGGTACAAAGGCTAGACCTGGCGTAGTTGCTGTTGACCCTAGGGTAATCCCATTAGGCACGAAACTCTATGTTCAGAGCCTTGATGGATCTAAAGATTATGGTTTCGCTATAGCAGAGGACACAGGAGGAGCAATCAAAGGAAATAAAATCGATTTGTTCTTCGAAACTTCTAGTGAAGTTAATAGATTTGGAAGAAGAAAAGTTAAAGTATATGTATTAAAATAAAAAAAGTTTCTTATAAAAGATTAGATTCCAGAAAGGAATCTAATCTTTTTAATCTTCTATCCATTTAGATTTCAGAACTTGCTCTACGAAGATCCTTGCCAGCTGAGGATCAAATTGTGTTCCAGCATTTCTTATAAACTCTTTTATTATTTCCTCATTTGATAAAGCTTTTCTATAAGATCTATCACTTGCCATTGCATCATATGAGTCAGCTATAGCTATAATTCTTGATACTAAGGGAATTTCTTCTCCTTTCAATCCTCTAGGATAGCCTCTACCATCATATCTTTCATGATGAGCCAATGTATACTCAGCTATTTGAGACATCTCATTTACTGTACTAAGTATTCTATATCCAATCTCAGGGTGTTTCTTCATATCTTCCCATTCTTCATCAGAAAGATATCCTGGCTTGTCTAGAATAGCTTCATTAATTGCAATCTTCCCTATATCATGAAGCAATCCAACATTTTCAAGTTCTTTTAATTTTTCTTCCTTCATACCTAGAATACTACCTAATTGTTGAGAAATCATTGCTACTCTTTTGGAATGTTCTTCTTCTCTTTTGTTTTTTTCGTATAATGCTGTCATTATAGTATCTATGGTCTTACTTCTCATACTAGGACCTTCAAATAATTTGTGAGTATACATATTATCTTCAGCCTTTTTTAATATCTCTGACATGTCAGTATCTACAGTGCATTTAGTTCCCAAGCCAAAAGATACAGATAATTCCATATTTGATAATTTGTCATTTGAGAACTTTTCATCTGCACTTAATGCCTTTAATCTTCCTATAATAGCTTCTGCTTCTCTTTCATTGGTCTGAGGTAGAATAATAACGAACTCATCCCCACTTATTCTTGCGATTATATCATCTTCTCTACAGCCTTTTTTCATTATATTTGCAATATCTTTCAATAATTCGTCTCCTGCCTTATGTCCAAAGGAGTCATTTATAAGCTTTAATCCATTTACATCTGCCATTACAATTGTAATAGGTAAATTTCTAGGAACGTCTAACCTCCTAAGTTCTTCTTCAAAAAATCTTCTATTATATAATCCTGTTAATTGATCTTTATAAGATAATCTTATTAATTTATCTTCCATTTTCTTCTTATCTGTTATATTTCTAGTTACTGATACTACTTCATCCTCATTAAGTTTTACTATTCTAATTTCATAATTTTCCATGCCTTTTGGAACCTCCAGACTATATTCAAAAGTTTCCATGACATCATTTTCTAATACATTTTTTATTTTTTTCATAGAAATCTCTGTTATTTCAGTTGAAAATAGGTCTTTAATCTTTTTCCCTATAAAATCTTCTTTTTCTATATATAGTTCCTGACTATCTGCTACTTCAACTTCAACAAATATTCCTTCTCTATTGATTACAAATAATATATCTGGTAAGACTTCTATAATCGCTTTATTTTTTTCCAATGCTTGCTTTAAATCTTTTTCAGATTTAACAAGCTTTTCATACTGATCTCTTATCTCTTCCTCCATTGCTGCTAGCTGCCCATAGGAAGCTTCTAACTCTTCATTTTGAGCTACTATTTCTTCAGTATCCTGCTCATGCTGCTGTAAGAATTCGTGGGTCTTATTTAATATAAAATTAATTGATTTTCTTAAATCAATAAAGGGGTCATTTTTCTCCATTGGTATTCTATATCCAATATTTCCTTCAATATTGATATTTCTAATATCCTTATCTAATTTATATACAGGCATTAGAAAATTTACCTTTTGCAAATAAGTAAAAGAGATAAAAATAATCATAGATATTGCTAGAGCAATCAAAAGTATTCTCCAGATATCACTATTATTGCCTCTAAATTCTTCTAGGGACATAAAATTTCCAATAATCCAGTCCGTCTTTTCTACAGGTTGATATGATAAATATCCTAGAACACCGTCTAATTCTACTTCTATTTTTCCAGTCTTAGTTTCTTTAAGTTTTTCATGAATTCCACGGCTTATTGAATTAATATTTATTAATTCAGAATCAAATTCGTATTTATATTTAGGATGGGCTAGTATATTTCCTGCATTATCAATTAGAAAAGAATAGCCTAGATCTTTGATTTTCGTATCTTCCACTATCTTTATAATCTCTTCCATACTGATATCAGAGGCTACAACGCCTAATAATTCTCCATTTTTATTATATATAGGTCTTGATATGGTGGTTATGAGTTTATTCTCAAGTGCATCTATATACACATCAGAAATCACAAGTTTATTTTCTTCAATTGCTTTTATGTACCATGGTCTTATTTTTATGTCGTAGTCTTTTGGCGGTTTCCAATTATCACTATTTATTAATTTATTATTTATATCACCGAGGTAAATAGATCTTATGGTGGTATTATTTTCTACAAGTCTTTTAAAATATTCTACTACTTCCTTATCTGACCATTCTCCTGTAGCTATAAACTCCGAAGCTGCAACGGTATATTGGCTATGATATTTTAAATTACTATTTATTTGATAACCTAGATGTTCTATAGATTTTTCCATATTTAGCTCTTTATCCTTAGTTATAACATTATTCAGATATCCATATTGAATTACCAATCCTATAGCAACAATGAAGGTCAGCAATATACCAAACAAATAAAATTTCCTTTGTATAATTTTCATATCCCCCACCTCGACAGTTTATTATAGACATATGTTTATTTTGACATAATATATCTATACCCATAATTTCCCATTACTCTTCTTAATAGACAGTTTTTTCTAAATATTAAAAAATATTGTTTGTAAGACAAACAATATTTTTATAACGAAGAGGAAAATCCTACTTCAATATTCTTATATAAGGAAATTGATCTTTATGAGTTTTAAGCAGATTTGCGAAATCTTTGATTTCGTCCGAGTTGCTTATGCAGTGGCAAAAAAGCTTCATTAATGTCTTTATACTTTAATAGAAGCTTTTTTTATAATACTATATTTTAAATTTATCAGTAATCCCTATATTTCTTTATATCTATATCCAAATATGGTTTCTTCTCTTTTTAGATGCCCCTTTTCCACCATTTGCTTTAATCTGCCTTCTAATGATTCTATAGTCATTGTAATGCCCGCTTCTTTTTCTATTTCTCCAATGATATGAATTAGTTCAGTATCATTTATAGGAAATTTTCCAGATATAATTTTCATAAATTTATCATCATCTTCTTTTTCTTTGCCTTTTAATTCATCAAATGGATTCTCTGTATGAGGGCTAGAACTTATAGCAGCTCTTATTCTTGCGAATATAGTTCTCCCCATAGAAGCAGATGAAATAAATACATCACCTGTCCTTAGGTATGGTAATCTCCTAGTTTCTTCCATTGTAAGGTCAGTTTCTTCCTTTATAGTTTGTATATCTGATGCTCTAACAGTTCTAAATATAAATTTGGTATTTAACTGTGCTGTAATGGTTTCATCTAATAATGTAGGCCTCTGAGTTGCTAAAATTAGAAATGCACCGTATTTTCTACCTTCTTGAGATATTTCCTTTAATATGGATTTAGATGGAGAATCATAACCCTTTGGCGCAAAGTTATGAGCTTCATCTGTAACTACTATAAATGGTGGAAAATACTCAGCATGAGTCTTCTTATACAAAGCATCTTTATAGTCTCTTCTCTTGTGATAAAGATTGTTTAATAGATAGGTACTAAATACCTGAAGTATCCTAGTATTTCCCTGAATAACCATTAGTTTTCCTCTTTGAAGCCCCTCTTCTATTTCTCGTATATCCTTTGAGAATACTCCTTCATTATCTAACCTCTTTAATCTCCACATTATTCCCTTTACGGAATTATATGGACAATTTTTATCGTATTTAAGATAGGTTTCCTTTCTTCTTTCCCATGCCTTTCTCTCTTCTTCTGAATCTGCATAATTAATTCTATTATCTATTCTGTCAATGGAACCTTCCTCTTGAGCCTCTGTTAGCATTTGTAACCTAGTGTAAAAACTATGATAAGAATCTCTCTTTTTAAATAATACATCTACTACATTATTCATAGCATCTGTAAGGTTTGAAGCAGCATCTAATAAATTCTTTAAATCTGAGGCTGCTAAATCTTCAAATTTTACTCCTACATGATAGCCTACTTGTAGACATTTGAACTTATCTTCAAAACTTATTATATTTCCTTCTAAATAAGGGGCTACATGGCTAAAGTCCATTTCAAAATGAGGATCTAATACTATAGTAGGAATGTTTTGTTTCATCAATTCTTCTAATAATACCCTAAGACCAAAGGATTTACCTGAACCTGAACCTCCGAACACACCGATATGAGGATAATGATGCATAGATTTTATATCTAATATATATGGAATTTCTCTTTGAGGACATAGCCCTTTTTCTTCAAAGGTATATAGAAGATTTTTATATTCCTCATCCATACCCAAAGCCATATCATCTGTATTTCTAATAACTCCTAAAACTAATCCATCTTCTTTTTTAGTCCTTATCATTAAATCCTTTACTTCATAAAATTCCGGCAATCTAATATCTGATCCAGTTTGTACTGGATATAAAGCTTCATTTAAAAGTCTTACTTTGGCTATATAAATGGTTTCTTCATCAATATTATAACCTAATGTTCTTAGGGACTCTAATACAGAAGAGTCTACAAAATCTCCTGCTATATTTAAAGGTATATATCTGTTGAAAGTCTTTGCCTCTACAACTTCTCCCATTAAATCTCCTTGATATGGATCTTCTATTATTAAAAACTCATTTATTCTAAAATTTCTGGTTTTGGAACCTATAAATACTTCCTGTTGAGTTGTAATACCCACTACTTTCATCTGCCTCTCACCTCTTATAATTAATTGACACTTCTTATCTAAAAATGTACCTACTGTTTTCGAATCTTATTCAATTCACAATGCACGATGCACAATTCACAATTGAGAACCTTAGATTCTTCGCTACGCTCAGAATGGCTGTCACCCTGAGAGAATCGAAGGGTCTTGGTTTTATCTTCTAATTGTGAATTGTGAACTGTGAACTGTGCATTGTCTTTAGTTTCTCTTCGCTCTTTCTGATATAAAAAACCTTTCATACAAATCTCTGTCCATATACCTTTCCATAAGTCCCTTTATCATAGCATCAGATATTTTGACCTCTTTATCTACTATATCCAGCCATAGAGGTACTCCTCTGCTATTTTCTGGAGTTAAAGTGAAAACTAGCCTTCCCATCTCCTCTAAATAGTCTTTCTGACTATCTATAATATCCATTCCTATAACCGTAGGGGCTAATGAGGACCTCATAAATACAGAAGAATATCCCGCTTCCTTCTTCTTGTTAGCTTCGTCATCTATAATTATCATCTCACCATACTCTAATTGCCCAAATAATAACTCCCTATCATAGGCATTTATGTTCATTTTAGGATATACCTCTCCTAGCTTATCTCCTATGATAGAAGTTTTTATGTCTTTGATAACCCCAACTAAAAGGATACCCTGTCTTTCACATTCTTCCCTTAATTCTACCCACAAATCATAGGAATCTATATTATATCTAATAAGTGAACCATCCATAAGAATTGCATAGGGCTTAAATCTCTTAGCAGCTTCAAGAGCAACTTCTACCTCTATACTAGCTAACAGCTTATTCCTCTTATCTACTATTATTTTTTCATCTTCTTCCAATATATTTTCTTCTCTTTCAGAAAATAATGGAGTATATATATCTGATTTAAATATAGGCTTGTCTTTAATTATAGTTGATTTGGCTAAACCTTGAAAGACATCTACAAAATGAGGATAAGCTCCGCCCATCCTATTTGTAGAACCATCCACTCCAACAATACCACCTTTGGCTTCATATAGAGCTAAATGATTGTTTTCTAATTTTTTCATTGATTTAATAGAACCTACATGCTCCTTTATAAATTCTCTTAATATATTTTTATCTAAAGACAATACTTCCTTATATTTGTCTTGTATTAAACTGTTTAAATTAGATATCTTTTCTTTTAATTCATTATGTATAGTATAAATGGCAATCACCCCTTTGTTTAGTGAATAGTGAATAACTAATAGTGAATAGTTAAAAAGACCCTAATCTTTACTTAAAACTATTCACCCTTCACTTTTAACTATTAACTGGTTTTATAACTTTTCACTGATTCTAATGCTTTCTTTATATACAAGGTTCTTCGGTACATTGTATTCTTCTGATACTTTTTTTACTGCTTCTTTTTTAGTAAGTCCTTCTTCTATAAATTGCCTTAACAATTGACCTATATCTATTTCTTCAACTTCTTTTACTTCATGATTTCCATCAACTATTATAACGAATTCACCTTTTACTCCTGAGTCTTTAAACTTCTCTAATGCTTGTGACGCTGTACCACGAAAAGTTTCTTCATACTTTTTTGTCAATTCCCTAGAAATAGAAATTTGTCTATCTCCTAATACTTCTTCCATATCCTCCAGCAAATTCATTAATCTATGAGGCGCTTCATAAATAATCGTTGTTTTCGTATATTCCTTAATCTTATCAAGTTCTTTTTTTCTTTCTCCCTTTTTAGAAGATAAAAAACCTTCAAAAATAAACTTCTCCGTTGATAATCCTGAAATAACTAGAGCAGTAATAGAGGCTGTAGCTCCTGGCAATGCAATTACTTCTATTCCTTCATCAATTGCTTGTCTTATAAGTTCTTGACCAGGATCAGATATACCTGGCATTCCAGCATCTGATACTAATGCAATATTTTGGCCAGAACTTAATTTTTCTATTAACTCAGTTCCTTTTTCCTTTATATTATGCTCATGATATGATGTTAAAGGCTTTTTAATATCATAATGGTTCAGCAGCTTAATAGTATGTCTAGTATCCTCAGCGGCAATCAAATCTACTTCTCCTAATATCCTTATGGTCCTAAGGGTAATATCCTCAAGATTTCCAATGGGAGTAGGGCATATATATAGAACTCCTCTTTCCATCTTATTTCTCCTTCCAATAAGTACGATTTTAGTGCATCTCCGGTCCTTGACAGGCTACCTAGAAGGGCCACCATAAATTATACTTATTTCATCTGTATAAGATCCATCTTCATTATACACTATCAATGGATCATAAAATTTCAAATCAGGTTTACCTGTCTTTACTGCTTCAATTAATACTAAATTAGGTTTTTTAGTTGATTTTGGCTGAACAAATCTTATGTATTTTGGCTCCAATTTATATTTTCTAAGGCTATAAATTATATCTACCAATCTATCTGGCCTATGAACCATATAAAATTTTCCTAATGGCTTTAATAGATATTCGCTAACTTTAATTATATCCTCAAGAGTACAAGCTATTTCGTGGCGGGATATGGCAAAATTCTCCTCAGGATTTACTAATGCTCCTCCTGCTTTCATATATGGGGGATTTGTGGTAATAGTATCTATTGTATTCCTGCCAAATTTTTCTGGTAACTCCTTTAAATCCATATTTAGGATAATAATCTTTTCTTCTAAATTATTTAATTCTATGGATCTTTTTGCCATGTCTGCTACTTCTTCTTGAATTTCTACACCATAGATTATATCCACTTTGTCCTTTGCATATAGCCTCAAAGGTATAATTCCCGTACCAGTTCCTAAATCTACTACTTTTCCCTTAGATTTTGCAAAGTGGGATAGGAATATAGCATCAGTACCGTAAGAAAATTTATTTTTATTTTGTATTATTTTAAAATCAGACCCCGGAATTATATCTATTCTCTCATCATCTCTTAACATAGAATTCTCCTTTAATTTCCTCTAATGGAACATAAAGTTATATAAACATATAATTTTATATCTCTTTTAATAAAAAAGACCCTTAAGGGTCTTTTTTCTAAGTACTATTCTGGCTTAGGTGCGTCTACTGGACAAACGTTAGCACATGCACCACAGTCAATACATTTTTCAGGGTCTATAACATAGATATCTCCTGCAGATATAGCGTCAACTGGACATTCCGCTTGGCAAGCGCCACATGCAATACAATCATCATGAATCTTATATGCCAATTGTTTCACCCCCTTGTTATGCTTGTATGTTAATACGATTTAATTTTAACAGATTTCGCTCAATATTAAAAGAGATTTTAAATTTATTTAACTTTTACCTAATCTTCTAAACTTTTAATATCTATTTCCTCCACGTCTATAACTTCCTGTACTAGCTCCATTACCTTCTCATATGCTGAATCTACTTCTCCCGTATCTTCTATCTCCTTAACTTGGAAGTATAATAAGTCATCTGTATTATCTTTTAATCTTACCTTTACTTTTACCTTTTCAAGCAGAGTAAATGTCTCAACAACAGTTCCTCTTCCCTCTGGGGTAATAACTATAGCTCCTACTTGTGGCATTTTAGCCAATAATTCCTCGTATACATCATGTTCATATTTTAGACAACACATGAGTCTTCCACAAAGTCCAGATATTTTAGTTGGATTTAAAGATAAAGATTGCTCCTTAGCCATTTTTATAGATACTGGCTCAAATTCACCTAAGAATTGCCCACAGCATACTACCTTTCCACAAGGTCCTATGCCACCTACCATCTTAGCTTCATCTCTTACTCCTATTTGTCTAAGCTCAATTCTGGTTTTAAATATAGCAGCTAAATCCTTTACTAACTCTCTAAAATCCACCCGGCCATCAGCAGTAAAATAAAATATTACTTTATTATTGTCAAAGGTATATTCCACATCGACTAATTTCATAGATAATCCATGTTCTTCTACCTTTTGTTGACATATGGATATTGCTTCATTGGCTTTTCTTTTATTTTCTCTATGAATATCAAAGTCTTCATCTAAAGCTACCCTAATAACTTTTTTTAGGGGAGCTACTATTTCACTCTCTGTAACTTCCTTTGGTCCCACTACTACATGGCCAAATTCTATTCCTCTAGCTGTTTCAACTACGACAAAATCATTAAATTTTACATCTATATCATCAGGGTCGAAATAATAAATTTTTCCTGCTTTCTTAAATCTCACTCCCACTACTGTTACCATTATAATTAATTCCTCCTATATACTGAGAAGCATAGTTTCTATGGATAAACTAAAGTTCACATTCCTTTTAATATTTATCTTAGTATCTTCTACTTTATATATTATATCATTAATTCTATTTAAATCTATAAAGGATTCCTTGGATAATATCTCAATCTTATCTTTATTTATTAAAAGGCCAGTGTTTCCTATTTCTTTATAAATAAGCAAATCCCTAAACCAATAAAGAATAATATCTAATATTTCCTCAATATTTTCCTTATTTTCATTAAAAAAGTCCATAGAAGTAAGAGCTTTTGTTTTATCACCCTTTAACAGACCATCTATTATCTTTATGATTTCCTCTCTTTTATCAAAAAAGCTATTTGATTCAGCTAATTCTATAGATTTCTCCACAGACCCCTTTGTAATACCTGCAATAAATTTAGCCCTATTCTCATCAATTCCATAGTCTCTCATTAACAAATCTATTATCTTAGAAATATCCAGTGGATAAAATTTGACTATTTGACATCTAGATAATATTGTTGGAAGTAATTTACTACTACTGGAAGTAACTAAAATTATATTAATATATTCTGGGGGTTCTTCTAATGTTTTAAGTAAAGCATTTTGACTCTCTAGTCTCATCATATCACAATCATCAATAATGAATACTTTTCTTTTACTCTCAAATGGGGACGTTGCCATGGAATTAATTAGTTTCTCTATTTCAAATTTTTTTATTATTCCCTTTTCAGGAGACAAAATTTTAAAATCCGGATGATTTTCACTATCAAATTTAATACAAGAACTACATTTATTACATGGTTCAGCCTGTCCTTCTCTACAAAGAAGTGTTTTAGAAAAGGCTAGGGCCAAATTTCTTTTCCCTAAGCCTTTTTCCCCTTCAAATAAATAGCAATGGCTAATACTTTTATTCCTTATGGAGTTTTTTAAAGCCTCTATTTGCTTTTCATGTCCTAGAATCTTATTAAAATCCATTTATATCCCTCAACTCTATATCTTCATATATTTATCTATATCCATTACAAATAGATTAGCGCCTCCAACAGTTATTTCATCATTTCCTGATTTTACTTTTTTGCTAACACATTCTTTTCTTATTAATTCTACTACCTCATCTACTTTATTATCTTCCACACCTATGAAAAGTGTAGTATTTCCAGATTTGAGAAAACCACCTGTTGAGGAAAGCTTTGTGGTTCTTATTTTATTTTCCATTAAAGCTTTTATAACTTTTGTAATATATTCATCTTGAATTATAGCGATAATAAGTTTCAAAGAACTCACTCCTTATATTTTAATATGTTTGTCTACATCAAGTATAAATACTGTTGCGCCCCCAACTTTTACTTCCAATGGGAATGGTATATAGGTATCTCCTGGCATAGTCACTGTAAGAAGGGATGTTGTAAGCTCCCTAGTTTTACAATTTTCCTCTATTACCTTTATTACAGAAGATACTTCTTCCTCATCTACCCCTATTAAAAGCGTAGTATTCCCTGACTTTAAAAATCCGCCAGTTGATGACAATTTTGTGACTCTAAATTCCTTTTCTGTTAAATCATCAATTAAAGCTCCTGCATCTTGATCCTGAACTATACATATTATGAGTTTCATACAATCACTCCCTTTTCTTAGTTAGTAAGTCCTCCACTTCCTTAATACTTTGCTCAAGAACTTCTTCTATTGATTTAGTAGCATCTATAACTTTTATGTTCTTTGGGTACAATTTTAAAAGTTCCATATAGCCTTCATAAACAGTCCTATGAAAATCATTGCCTTCCTGTTCCAGCCTATCTCCACCTTGATTCCCAGTTTTTCTCTCTAAAGTAACTTCTGGATCAACATGAAAGAAAAGGATTAAATCTGGATACACTCCTCTAATTGCAAAATCATTTATAGCTTTAACCTTTTCTATGCCTAACCCTCTTCCTACTCCTTGATAGGCTAAACTGGATAAAACAAATCTCTCACATAAAACCAATTTTCCTTCTTTTAAAGAAGGCAATATTTTCTCGTGGACATGCTGTCCTCTTGCTGCTGCATAAAGCAGTGCTTCTGTTTCATCACTTATACCAGTGTTTTTTTCATCTAAGACAATATGGCGGATTTCTTCGCCTATTAAAGTCCCTCCGGGTTCTCTAGTCATTACAAATTCTATGCCTTTATCTTTTAAATAATTCCCTATTAGTTTTATTATCGTTGATTTCCCTGAACCATCCGGTCCCTCTAAAGCTATAAAAAGTCCTCTCACCAAATATCTTCCTTTCTTATTCCACTACAACTAGTCTATCTTTATTATAGCCCATTAATCCTACTATTTCTATACCGTTTTCCATTAAGAAAGTAATTTGCTCATACAGTTCTTGAGTTATTTCTTCCCCAGGTACTACTAACGGTACTCCTGGTGGATACGGAATAATAGCAGTGGCAGATATTTTACCTATACTATATTTTAGCTCTCTTTGTTTTTTGTTGCCGTGATAAGCCTCATATATAGGCATTATAACTTCTGGTGTTGGTAATTTGATACTAACTGGTGTTATATCATCATATGGGGCTGTCTTTGCCAGATCTTCCACAGCAGCTATTAATCTTTCATAATCCTCTTCTTCATTCATAAAAGATGTAAGAGCTAAAGCATAGTAATAATCTGTCATTTCTAATCTTATATTGTATTTTGCATATAATTGCTTCTTTACTTGAGAACCTTTCATCCCATCTATTCTAAACAATATCTTTGTATTATCCTTTGCAAATATGGTTTTGTCATTTTCATCTCCAGTAAATACGAATACCCTATCTATAGCATTAAGTCTTTTTATAGTTTCTTCACATTTATCTATATTCCATTCTAATTTTTTCCTTGCCTCCATTGAGTCCATATAAGCTGTTGCTATTTCATTTGATGCAGTGAATAAATATGAAGGTGAAGTGGTTGTATACAGTTGAAATCTATCCCTAAGCTTATTTAAATCCACTCTATCAGTACCTACGTGAATCATTGATGTCTGAGTAAAGCTGGCCATAGTTTTATGTGTGCTATGAATTACTATATCTGCACCACATTCTAAGGCTGGCTTAGGAAGTCTCTCTGAGAAGGTCATATGAGGTCCATGTGCCTCGTCCACCATTAATATTCTATTATGCTTATGAACTATCTTTGCTATTGTTTCTAAATCAGAACATACCCCATAATAATTTGGATATGTTATGACTACTGCTTTGATCTCATCATCTTCAGTTAAAATATCATCTATATCCTTTGGATCTAAACCCGTCATTACATGGTATTCCTCATTATAGTTTGGATACATGTAGATTGGATTTAGTCTGTTGAGTATCATTGCATTATATACTGCCTTATGACAGTTTCTTTGAACTAGTATTTTATCTCCTGGCTTCGTTATTGTAGCTAATGCTATATATATACTTCCAGTTGAACCATTTACTGCATATTGGGTATATTTTGCACCGAAGACCTTAGCTGCTAGTTCTTGGCTCTCTTGGATGATGCCCCTTGGGTCTAGCAAATTGTCCATGCCTTCTGTTTCTGTTGTGTCTATAAAAGGTATATAGTCACCCCAATTAATTAGTGTATTTTTGCCTTTATGTCCAGGCATATGAAAAAAAACACTATCCTCTTCCATCAATCTTTTTAGCGCATCAAATACGGGAGTTTTCATTCCCAACCATCATCCTCCTAATCAAAATAAATTTTCTTACTTATTATATATCACTTTTACAAATATATAAACCATAAATTTAAAAAACCCTGTATTAATTTACAGGGTTTAGTTGGTGCTTTTCAGATATGTAATATCCTAATAAGATTCTAATGAGATTTTTATACAAATCATATGTTTCATCAAATACAGATGTCCTTGTAATTTCATCTATACATTCTTTGCAAATGCTTTGCCCAAGTAAATTTGTTATTACTCTATCGTTACCACATATTTTGCAATACATATATCTCACCCCTTACCTTTATTTCCCATTACGATTATTGCCCTAATACTATATTTTATTCTTAATAATTTATTTCGTGCTTGGCAAGGGGTAAGTATTAATATTTAAAATTTAATGTGTACTGGCATTTTTTGCATTTTCCATTTTCTACTCCAACTATCTCCCCATTTAAATGTCTATCTACTAGTTTGTTGTAACATTTGGGGCAATAGCTATTATTATCGACACCCCAAACATTACCTATATATACATAATCTAAAAATTTCTTAGCTATATTTTTAGCTTGAATCAAGGTTTCAATATTAGTTGATGGAAGTTTCATTTTATATGCTGGGAAATATCTACTTAGATGGAGAGGTATAGAAGAATCTACCTCTGCAATTCTTTGGGCTAATCTCCTTATTTCATCAAAAGAAGCATTTTCTCCATCAATTAACATGGTAGTCACTTCAACATGAACGTCTTTAGAAGCTATCTCAATTGTCCTTATAACAGGGTCTATACTTCCTTTACATATAGATTTATAAAAAGAATCTTCTATAGACTTTAAGTCTATGTTCATGGCATCCACATAAGGCAGAAGCTCCCTTAAAGGTTCTTCATTTATATATCCATTTGTGACCATTACATTTTTGAAGCTTTCTTCTTTTATTTTCTTAGATATGTCTAAAACGTATTCAAACCAGATACTGGGTTCATTATAAGTATAAGCTATACCAATGGAATCCTTTGCCTTAGACAGTGTAATTATGTCATCCTCAGATATGTCCATCATCAAAGATTCCTCGTACACTATCTCCCAATTTTGACAAAAATCACATCCTAAATTACATCCGAAACTGCCAACTGAAAATATACTAGTTCCAGGGTAAAAATGATATAACGGCTTTTTCTCTATTGGATCATAAGAATAAGAAGTTACCTTTCCATAATTTAAGGTATAGAGGGTTCCATCTATATTCTTTCTTACTTTACATTTACCTGCATTTCCGTCCCTAATCTTACAATAATGAGGACAGAGGACGCAATATACATCTTTGTTATCACCTTTTTTATAATACATAGCTTCTTTCATGATCTTCACCACCTTTTCTTGAATGCACAATTCACAGTTCACAATTGTTGGTGTCTAGCTATGAAGTATTTTTTTCCGACCTACGGTCACTGTTTTTATTGTGCATTGTGCATTGTGAACTGTGAATTTGTTTCAGTTGTATCTCACCACTTCAAACCTCTCCATGGTATAATTCTCATCTGGCATAATATTAGCTTTTCTTAAAGCTATATCTAGCTGTTCGTCTACAGTATCTACACCTTCTAAATTAGGAAGTAAAAGACCTTTTTTATATCCATGAGAAACTATTATTCCATATTTCTTTACATCTAGTTCCTCCTTAGTTTTAATAGGCTCTGGCTCCGACAATACATCTACAGAATATATTATATCTTCTAATTCATATTCTGTTACCCTATCAAACCTCTGATCCTTCATCCCTGCTGATACTGCATTTTTTATTATCTCCAATGATATATTTTGTTCTGTTGGCTCAATAGTACCTATACAGCCTCTTAGCATATCATCTTTTTTTAGAGATACAAACACTGCTTTTTGCATGTTTAAAAACTCTTCAGGCAGTCCATCTGGGACATCTATATATTGCCTATACTTTACATAATGTTCTAAACTTTTTCTAGCTAATTTAACATATAGACTTTCTTTTTCCCTAGCCTCGTTGATTTTAGTCCTTTTCTTTTCTTCTATTATATCTAGGAGATTTTTTCCTTCCAAGGGATTGCCAAAAATCTCTCCTAATATATCAGCTTTTGCTGTGCAATAGCCTACACCAAAAGGACCTTCATAGGACATAATCTCTGACTTTAATTTATATCCATCTACAATTCCTGTGGCTATCATCAATGACCTTAATCCGCATTCTCCTGCTGCTTCAGCTAATTCTAAGTCAAATGTAACAATATCCTCTAATCTGTTTTCTTTTAATATATCTATAATTTTCTCATCAAATATTTTTCCCTTTGGAGAATAAGTATAGGGACCATCATTTGAAAGTCTATGAGATAAATCTCCAGATGCGATTACTACAACTTCTTCATCTGAATCTATTATTGCAGATTGTATTGCCCTTCCAAATTTATATAATTCTTTTGGAGATAAAATTCCGTAGGTAATGTGGATAAGTTTATAATTCTCATATTCTTTATCCACAAAATATAAAGGTACTAAGGCCCCATGATCTAGTTCCCTTTCCACCTTATACCTTTTAGCAAAGCTTTCGTCTACTCCTGCTACCATTATCTCTGCTTCTAAGCTGTTGTTGATTATTTTCTTTACTAATGATAGATTATTTTCAAATTTAAACTTTAATTCACTATGACCAAAATTTCCAAAATTTCCGGATAAATCCTTTTCTATCGATATTGATATTGCATCACTAAATAATGGTCCGTGAGGTGTAATAATTATTATAGTAGATGGAGATTTTTCTTTTATATCTATACTTAAGGCTTTAACACCTTCCATTGTTTTTTGTATCTTCTTCTCTTCTCCCTTTCCTATTTCTGGAATAATAATAGGTGGATGTGGAAATAAATAAGCCCCTAAAATTTTACCCATTAGATCAATCCTTTCATTCAATTCACTTCTCCAATTCACAATTCACAATGCACAATGCACAATTATAAAAGCGACCGCAGGTCGTCAATAAAGACCCAATAGCTAGACCCCAGTAATTGTGAATTGTGAACTGTGAATCGATAATTATATTTATATCTTACCCAAAAAATAGAAAAACCTATATAGAAAACTCTATATAGGTTTCTTTTTTTTCTAATCCCAGAAGAAAGCTCTTTTTTCCTAATTTTATTTAATTGCAACTTAATTTATATAGATTTCAAAAAGGCTTCCCTGATGTGTTAATATCTCAATAGAAACCTTTTTTGTTTTATTAGGAATATTTCTTAACTGCTTCTATACCTTTTTGTGTTACATAAATTTTTCTCTTAAATAAACCTTTTTCTAATATATATCCTTGTCTTGTTAAATGGCTGGTTACGCTTGATACTTTTAATGATTTCCATTGTTGATCTTTCACGTATTTATTTACATTTTGAGGAGCTTCCTTTGCAATTTTTAGCAATCCAACATAAGTCGAATTCAACCCTTCCTGATTCATTTCTGCTTCTTTCCCCACCAAGGTTGATAATACTTGATTTGCTTTTTCCGTTACATAGAACTCATAAAACTTACTACCTATTAAACCAGCTCTCTCAATATAACCTCCACGGTCCAGTTTTTCAATTGAGATATTTGATGTCTTAGAATCTACACCTAATGCATCTGTTATATCTGCCATATATATATGTCCGTTTTTTATTAGTTCTAATACTTGTATATCAATTTTATCTAATGTAACTTTTTCTCTTTTACCTTCTTTTACTTTAACTTTCCAATCTGGTTGAGCATAGTATTTAGAAGATTTAGATCCATTAGCTAAAAGACCTACTATAACTGTTACTGCAAATCCAACAATTGCCAAATGAGTCCATTTTCCAACGGTAAATATTCCTAGTAATTCAGTCAATGTTAAAACTGCCATTGATATCATTCCTGCTAAAACCCCCCATAATGCTCCATCTGAGTTAAATTTAGGCCAAATAGCTCCAAAACAAAGCAATACTGCAGGTGGTACTAGCCAAGCATTGGCAAAGGCGAATAAATAAGTTGGGCCTCCTGGGAAGTAACATAATGCCCATGTTAATATTCCTACCAATAACATTATTATCTTACTTGCTTTTAATGTTGTTTTAGCATCTGCTTTAGGATTAATCATTCTTTGATAAATATCTCTAGTAGCTGTTGATGATGCTCCTATTGCAGCTGTAGATGCTGTAGAGATAGATGCAGCTACAGAACCTATGATAAAGAAAGATGATACAATTGGTGGGAATAAGCTAGCAAATACTCCATATGCTGCGGTAGGCAGATTTGTTCCACCACCAAGTGTAAATGATTCTGGAGTTACCGCTCCAGCATATGCACCTATGAATGCAAGAGGAATCATAAATACTACTATTAATAATACTCCAGCTATGGCAAATGATTTCTTTGCTACCTTTTCACTTCTACAGGAAGCAATTTTCATCCAATAATAGTTGTTTCCCCAAACTAAGGCAGCTCCGAAAAGTAAAACAAAGGTTAGTGCACTTGGATATTTAAATGAAGTAATTCCCATACTTCCACCTGTAATTCCTTCTGTGAATACACTTGCTCCTCCCCAGTTTGATTGTAGAAAATCAATTCCTCCATATTTTTGAATAGTCATTGTTAAAAATAAAGGAATTGCTATAATACCAACAGATACTTGGAAAAAGTCTGTTATTGTAGCCGCCCACAATCCACTAATATAGGTAAATATTAAAATTATAGCAAAAACTATTGCAAGGACAACTCCTTGTGGCCAACCTACGAATCCAGAAACTATTCCAACTACAGACATTATATTATTAGCTAATATACCGCATAACCCTATAATAGTACCTGCAGCAACTACATTTCTTACTTTGCCGCTATATCTCATTTCTAGGTATTCTGGAAGTGTTTGAGCTCCATTTATTCTAATAAATTTTGAGAATACTAGTCCATAAAATATAAGACCTAATGCAGAATATATAATTCCCCATATAAGTGATCCTTTGATTCCATATAGAATAGAATATCCTGGAGCTAAGGATACTGTTGTACCAGCAAAGCCTATAGCTGCTACCCCCATAATATTTATTAATAAACTTACTTCTCTTCCTGCTAGTATATAGTCAGAAGTGTCAGATACCCACTTCTTGCTATATACTCCAGCTCCAACCATTATTGCTGCAAATACAATAAGGAAAATACTGAAGATAATTTGCACATTCATTTTTTCTACCACCTTTATGTTTTATTTGTAGTTCATATCATTAATGTTTAATTATCAGTTTTTATTCTTCTATTATTCCAACAGCTCTAATCCATCCTGCACTTGCATCCTTGATTTTAATTGGAAGACAAATTATTTCAGAGCCAGTTATTGGAAGTTGATCAAGGTTAGTAAGTTTCTCTATATGAAGATAAGCTTCTTCCATGCCAGCTCTATGTCCTTCCCAGATAATAGAACTATCTCCTGTACGGTTAAACTCTTCTCCAGTTAATGGCAGTGGTATATCCCAGCTCCATCCGTCAGTTCCCATAACTCTTACTCCCTGCTCTATTAACCACAAAGTCGCTTCTTTTCCCATTCCACATCCAGCAGTTAAAAATCTTTCTGTTCCCCAGTATTTAGGTGCACCAGTCATTATTAAGACAATATCACCTTTTTTTAATTTATAATCAATCTTCTCAAAATACTCAATAAAATCTTTACTTGTAACTTTATATCCATCTGCCTTATCTCTAAAATCTACTATTACTCCATGACCGAAAAACCAATCTAAAGGCACTTCATCAATAGTCCATGCTCTTTCTCCTCTATTCATAGTTGGATAAAAATGATATGGAGCATCAATATGAGTTCCTGTATGAGTTGATAATGTTACATACTCTATCGCCCATCCATTCCCTCCTGGTAAATCATCTACAGTTGCATTCCCGAAGAATCTTGCCATTTCTTCTGCTGTGTCTTTATGGTTATTATATACTATCTGTGGAATCTGTTTTGGTGGGTCACTAGGTAAATTATTTTCAACTGAAATACTTAAATCAATAATCTTTCTCATCTTTTATTCTCCTTTTGCAGTTTTACTTTTTTAGTCCTAAAATTTCTCTAGCTTCATCTGGTGTAGCTACTTCATTACCACTTTGTATTATTATGTTAGCTGCTCTTTCAACAAATTGTTTATTTGATTCTGCTAGTTGTCCCTTAGCAAACATTACATTATCCTCCATGCCTACCCTTATATGACCACCCATGGCTATGGTAGCTAACATAATTGGTATATGCCCTCTACCAATGCCCAAAGCAGACCAAGTAGAGCCTTGAGGTATCAAGTTTTTCAAATAAACTAAATTTTCTACAGTTGCAGTTGTTCCTCCCGCTGCTCCTAAAACAAACTGATAATGTAAAGGTGCCTTTAATATACCTTTTTTCACGTAATATTCTGCATTGTAAATCATACCTGCATCGAAAATTTCAATTTCTGGCTTAACTCCATATTCTTGCATTGTTTTGCCTAGTTCCTCCAAGAAGGAAGGTGTATTTAGAAACACAGTACTATGTTGCCAGTTCATAGAACCACAATCGTATGATGCCATTTCAGGTCTAATGGTTTTTAGATGAGCTTGTCTTGTCTCATCTGTAGCATTTAAATCTCCGGAAGTTGTGCAGTTAATTACAATATCACATTTTTCTTTAATAAGTCTTACTGTTTCTTCAAATTTTAATTTATCCATAGTTCCTAAACCTTCATCATCTCTCATATGAAGATGAGCAATTGCAGCTCCTGCTTTATAACATTCAAAAACATCTTCTGCAATCTCTTTAGGTGTCAAAGGTACATTTGGATTATCCTTCTTTGTTGGCCACGCACCTGTTGGTGCTACTGTAATAATTGTTTTTCCCATTTTTATCCTCCTCTTTATTATTTAATCTCTTTCAAGCAGCATAGCTACTCCTTGTCCACCACCACAGCAAAATGTTACTAGCCCTAATTTTGCATCTCTATCTTTCATCTCATAAACCATTTTAGTTACTAATATAGCTCCCGTTCCTGCTAGAGGATGACCTAGAGCAATAGCTCCTCCATTAACATTCAGCTTTTCTTCATCAATGCCTAGTTCCTTTACACAAGCCAAAGTCTGTGCGGCAAAAGCTTCATTTAATTCAATTAAATCAATATCCTCTAACTTAAGATTGGTTTTCTCAAGAATCTTTTTAGTAGCAGGTACTGGTCCAATCCCCATAATATTTGGATCACAACCTACAGATGTAAAGGTCTTGTATCTTGCCAAAATCTCTAAACCAAGTGATTTTGCTAATTCTTCCTCCATAATAACTACAGCTCCTGCTCCATCACTCATAGGGGAACTATTCCCTGCAGTAACTACTCCATCTTTTTTAAAGACCGGCTTTAATTTGGACATAGATTCTACATTAGCATCTTTTCTAATAGGTTCATCCTCAGAAACTGTAATAGTTTTTCCTTTACCTAAATCAACTTGAATAGGTAATATCTGTTCCTTAAATTTCCCTACTTTTAATGCTTCTGTGGCTTTTCTATGACTATTTACTGAATATAAGTCTAGCTCTTCCCTTTTCAAATTATATTTTTCCGCAAGATTTTCTGCTGTAATACCCATATTTGGATTTCCAATATGGTCTGGAGCAAGTCTCAATCCTTCAGAAAACCTTGGTGGAGTTACGGAATATGCCGCTTCAGGTTTTAACATCACATAGGGCCTACGAGAATCGCTTTCAACTCCGCCTGCTACAATCACCTTAGCTTCTCCTAGTTGAATCATCATTGCACCTAGTGCAATTGCATTGAGGGAAGTTCCACATTGTCTATCAACTGTAAGTGCAGGTTTTTCCATTGGTATGCCAGCTTCAAGTGCTACCATTCTTGCAATATTGTTTACATCGTGTCCCATTAGATTTCCAAAAATTACTTCATCTATTAAATCCATATTTATGCCTGCTCTATTTACTGATTCTTTGACAACTGCTGCACCCATTTTATATGGCTCTACTGACGATAGTATTCCTCTGCATTTACCTACAGGAGTTCGTACGGCAGAAACTATAACTGCATTTTTCATATTTTCCTCCTTTATATAATTATTTTTCAAATATAAATAGTGCAAATACCATGCCAAATTTAAAATAAAAAAGAAGCTTGAAATTACAGGCTTTCACCCATATAATTTCAAACTTCTTTTCGTTCACATGTAAACAATTGTTTACATATATTAGATTTAATCTTGTAATTTATTATGGTACAACAGTATCTGTAAACATAAGTTTACGTAAACCATAGTTTACACTTCAATTCTTATCTATGGAGTATTTTTCCATCTTTTTATATAATAATGTTCTAGATATTCCAAGCATATTTGCTGTCTGAGTCTTATTATTATTACATTTAGAAAGAGCTTGTATTATGGTTTCTTTTTCTAGTCTATCCTTCATATCTTTAATTAAAAATTCATTATCATTAGTTGATAATTCATTATTTATATTTATTTTATGATTCTTTCGAAGTTTCTTATTCTCAAAGTAAGGACTAAAATGTTTCCATTCTAAAACCTCTCCCCAAGACATATTCATGGCTCTTTCCACTACATTTTGTAGTTCTCTTATATTTCCCGGCCACTCATATTCCTTGAGTTTCATCTTAGCCTCATCAGATATACTAGGTACACTCATTCCTAGTTGAAAGTTTAATTTATCTAACAAATTGTCAACTATAAGCGGAATATCTTCTTTTCGTTTTCTTAATGGTGGAATAACTAGCTTTATTACATTGAGTCTATAGAATAAATCACTTCTAAATTTATTCTCTTTTACCATTTTTTCTAGTGAAACATTAGAAGCTACAATAATTCTAACATCAATAGGAATACTCTCTTTTCCACCTACTCTTTCAATTTCTTTTTCTTGTAGAGCTCTCAAAAGTTTTGGCTGTAATACCAATGGCATTTGATTTATTTCATCAAAAAATAGACTTCCTCCTTTGGCCATTTCGAATCTGCCCTCTTTACCACCTTTTTTAGCTCCAGTAAAAGCTCCTTCTTCATATCCAAAGAATTCAGATTCTAGCAGGTTACTTGGTATTGCAGCACAATTTACCTTTATAAAAGGAGCTGAGGATCTCATACTCAGATCATGTATGGAATGAGCTACTAACTCTTTTCCAGTTCCTGTCTCTCCTTCAATCAGTACAGTAGAGCTTGATCTTGCAGCATTAATTATGATATCTTTCATTTTTCTAATCTCTAGACTATTTCCAACAATATTATCTATAGAGTATTTTGCTCCTCTAATCTTCCTTAATTCCTCTTGATAGTACTCGATTTGATTTAGCATACTATTTACTTTCGATGAAAAATCTACTGCACTTTTCATTCCCCTAATAAATACATGTATAAATCCTGCTACCAATTCACCATCCTTGAGAATAGGAATATAAGTTGAAAATGCCTCTGTCTTAGAAGGGCCTTTTGAGATAATAACATGGCCTGTAACTGCCTCTTTAGATTTAAGAACAAAGTCAATCTTTGTATCTGGTATAATATCATGAACAAATTTTCCTTTTATATCTTCAAGCTTAATTCCACCCATCATTTCAGACCAAGCTTCATTTACATATACATATCGACCCTGTGGATCAGTTATAACAACACCATCTAAATGATCTATAATAAGTTTTGTAATCTCTGGACTTAAATCCATAATATTATCTATCACCTTAGCTACACCTCCAATATATTTGTTGTTAGGTGCATTTCAATAACTATAAATTCATAAGTATTATATAATATTTAACAAAATAAAACAAAATAATCCTTTACTTAAAAAATAAAAAACCCATAAAGAATTTTCTTTATGGGTCATAAAACAATAAAAACCTAATCCTCTATATTTAATTTTACTTTCAATTTCTCAAGCATATTCTCTGTCATCATTTCTAAATTATATTTTGGATTCCATCCCCATTCTTCTCTTGCAGCTGTATCATCTAAGGAGTTTGGCCAAGAATCTGCAATTCCTTGCCTAATGGGGTCAACATCATATTCTAATTCAAATTCAGGTATGAATTTTCTAATAGAAGTCGCTAACTCCTCTGGATCAAAACTCATAGCTGTTACATTAAAGGCATTTCTATGTTTCAATTTAGACGGGTCAGCTTCCATCAGATTTACTATTGAATCCAATGCATCGGGCATATACATCATATCCATCTTTGTTCCTTTGTCAATAAAGCTAGTATACTTCTTATACTTTAATGCTTCATAATAAATATGAACTGCATAGTCCGTTGTACCTCCTCCGGGAAGTGTTTCATATGATATTAATCCGGGGAATCTAACCCCTCTGGTATCAACCCCAAATTTGTTGAAATAATAATCACACAATAGCTCTCCTGCAACTTTTGTTACTCCATACATAGTAGTTGGTCTTTGAATTGTATCCTGTGGCGTGTTATCTGGTGGAGTAGATGGACCAAATGCTGCTATCGAACTTGGAGTAAATACTTGTAGGTTTTTCTCCCTGCCTAATTCAAGAATATTGTATAATCCATTCATATTTATATCCCAGCAGGATAATGGATCTTTTTCTCCAACAGCCGATAAAATAGCAGCTAAATTGATTATGGTATTCACCTTATATTTATCTACGATTTCACCCATTTGTTTAGAATCATTAATATTAACGATTTCAAAGATTCCTGATTCAATTAATTCCTCATGTCCTTCTTTAATCCTTCTTCCACTAGCTATAACATTGTCTACTCCATAGATCTTTCTAAGCTCTGTTGTTAATTCTGAGCCAATTTGACCTAATGCTCCAGTGATTAATATACTTCTCATAAGATTCCCCCCTATTTTTTATTAAATTTGCAATTGATTAATAACCTTGACTAAATTTTTCACGAGATGATCGTGATATATCTTTCCTTTTTCTTTAGAAGATTTTGATGGCTGTCCTGTAGTTCCTCCTGATTTTTCAGCATGAGCTTTTGCTACTTTTATGGAGCTTGGAACATAACATAGAGTATCATGTTCATATGCAGGGTCAACAGAATATAAATCTTTCTTGCTTATTGGATTATCTACGGCTTTATCAATCTGTACAAGCTCTTCATATCTATAAAGCATATGAGAGCTTTCTATTTCATCAGCATGTCCTACTGGTCCATAACCAAGTTCTTTCACTATATCCTTTGACATATATGCAGGGTCAAAAATCTTAATTTCAACATCTAATTCTCTCTGTGCCTTTTCAGCTGCTAATTGCATCCAAATTATATTTACTATTCTATGGCCGTTTAAAAGTACAATTTTTTTAACTCCGTGCTCAGACATCGACTTTATAACATCAAATAGATATTCCACTAATACCTCTGCTCTGATGGTAATTGTACCCGGAAGTACCATATGATGTGGACTCCATCCAAACCATAGCGGGGGAATGATTAATGCGTCAGTTTCTAAAGCAGCTGCTTCTGCTAAAGTCATGGCTACATAAGTATCTGTACCAACTGGTAAATGCAAGCCGTGTTGTTCTGTGCTTCCTATAGGTATTATAGCTACACCCTTACCCCTTTTTATTTGCTCTTCTGTTTCCTTCCAATTATTTTCTTGTAACCAATTTTTCATAAAATCCTCCTCGATATTAATTCTTTTTTATTTATAAAATTAATATTTAAATATTATATCTTTATTTTATAATGTTCCCTATTCAATTAATGTGTTTAGGAATACATTTCACAATATTTCTTATAACTAAAATAAAAATAATCCATTGGCTGTTTGGCCAATGGATTATTTTTATTTTAGTATATTCATTTCTTTTCCTACTTTTTCAAATACAGCCGCTGCTCTATCTAACTGATCCTTTGTATGAGCTGCAGTTACCATGCATCTAACCCTTCCTGTTCCCCTTGGAACTGTTGGGAATACAATACCTGATACGAATACTCCATTTTCAAATAATTTTCTGCTGAATTCCATTGTCTTAGCTTCGTCTCCGATAATTACTGGAGTTATTGGAGTTTCACTATGACCTGTATTATAGCCTAGGCTACCAATTTTTGATTTCCAGTATCTTGCGTTATCCCATAGTCTATCAGTGTATTCTGTTGATTCCATCAGAATGGTGATTGCTTCTGTAACTGCTCCTACAGCTGCTGGTGGTAAGGATGTACTGAATAGTACTGGTCTTGCTCTATGGCTTAACCAATCACACATTGTTTGTGAACCAGATACATAGCCTCCCATTACTCCTATACCCTTAGATAGACAGCCCATTGAGAAATCTACTCTACCATGTAATCCAAAATGGTCTATGGTTCCTCTTCCGCTTTCTCCTAATACTCCTGAGCCATGAGAATCATCTACATAGGTCATTGCTCCATATTTTTCTGCTAACTCTACTATTTCAGGAAGCTTTGCTATATCTCCATCCATACTGAAAACTCCGTCAGTGATGATTAGCATGTTTTTATATTTGTCTCTAGATTCCTTTAGTACTGCTTCTAAGCTGTCCATATCAGAATGCTTATAAATTCCTCTTGCAGCCTTTGATAATCTAGTACCATCTATGATTGAAGCATGGTTTAATTCATCAGATATTATTATATCTCCTGCCTCTGTAACTGCTTGAATAGTTCCAGCATTACAATTGAAAGCTGATTGATATAAAAATGCTGCTTCATCTTTTTTGAATTTAGCTAAAAGGGCTTCTAGATTTTCATGGATGTCCATATTTCCTATAATGGTTCTTACAGCACCTGTACCTGCACCATATTTTTCAACTGCTTCAATAGCAGCTTTTTTTAATCTAGGATGATTAGCGAATCCAAGATAATTATTTGAAGATAAATTTATAACCTTTTTACCATTCAATATTACTTCAGCCTCACATGGAGTTTCTAATACTGGCAGCTTCCTATAAACACCATCCTTCTTTAATTCCTCAATTTTTTCCTTTAAGAATTTTAACTCATGTACATTGGACATAGTAAGACCTCCTAAAATTTAATTATGAAGATTAAATATAACTACCCTACATTTTTTAAAACTGTAGGGCATTTATAGTCTTGCAGTTACATATTTCTTTATTATAAACCTAAATAAGCTTTTTCCACTTCAGAGTTATTTAATAACTCTTGTCCAGTTCCTTCTAAAGCTATATGTCCTAATTCAATAACGTAACCATAATGGGCAATACTTAAAGCCAATGACGCATTCTGTTCTACGAGTAAAATAGTTTTACCCATATTTTTTATTTTTTCAATTACCCTGAAAACCTCTTCTACTATTATTGGAGCTAAACCCATTGACGGTTCATCCATCAAAATCAATTCTGGACTACCCATAAGAGAACGTCCAATTGCCAGCATCTGTTGTTCTCCTCCTGACATAGTGCCAGCAAGCTGCTTATATCTAGTTTTCAATACAGGAAAAGTATCAAAAATCCAATCTAAATCATCTTTAATTACATTTTTCTTATCCTTACGTTTATAGGCTCCTAACTCCAGGTTTTCCATAACAGTCATATCAGGAAAAATATGCCTTCCTTCTGGTATTAAAGATATTCCCATACTAACGATATCCGGTGTTTTTAAATTGGTGATATCCTTGTTTTTCCAAGAAATACTACCACCTTGCCCTTTAACAACTCCCATAATGCAATTTAATGTAGTTGTTTTTCCTGCTCCATTGCCGCCAATAAGGGTTGTTATTTTTCCTTCTTCCACCTTTAAAGAAATATCATGAAGTACTTTAGTTGGTCCGTAACTTGCACTAATTCCCTTTATCTCGAGCATTTACATCTCCACCCTTCCCTAAATATGCACTTATTACATCTGGATTATTACGGACTTCCTCCGGTATTCCTTGAGTAATTATTTTGCCATGATTGAGTACAGAAATCCTATCACATATATTCATAACTAATTTCATATCATGTTCAATTAAAATAAGTGTATATCCTTTTTTTCTTAATCTATCTATAATATTCAATAGATTTATTTTCTCTGTAGGATTCATGCCAGCAGCTGGTTCATCTAGAAGTATTATTTTAGGCTGAGCGGCTAAGGCACGAGCAAATTCAACCAATCTTTGTTGTCCATATGATAAATTCTTTACAATTTCATCCTTCTTGTCTTCCAGACCCATAAATTCAAGGGCCTCTAATGCTTTTTCTCTAGTAATTTCCTCATATTTGCGAGATTTTTTTCCATTAAGTAAAATGGATAAAATCGGCATGGGAGTATGAACATGGTGACCTATCATAACATTATCTAAAACAGACATTTCTTTAAAAAGTCGTATGTTTTGAAAGGTACGAGATATTCCTGCTGGTACAAGCTGATATGACTTAGAAATTGAAAGTTTCTTTTCTTCTAATGAAATATCACCTGAGTCAGGCTTGATTATTCCAGTAATAACATTGAAGAGAGTTGATTTACCTGCTCCATTAGGACCTATTATCCCATGTACGGAGTTTTTTATTACTTCTATGTCAACACCACTTAATGCTTTCAGTCCACCAAAACTTATAGATACTCCTTTTATAGTCAAAATATTTAATCCTTCAGGCATTATACATCACTCCATATTTTTCATTGAGCTTTTACTTTTTTACGTTTATTTCTTATATCATTTATTATACCTACTAAGCCATTGGGCATATAGATTACTGTAAGTACTAGGATAAGACCATATATTATCAATCTTGCTCCTTGAAAAACTCTTAGACCTTCAGAAATAATAGTCAATACAAAGGCTCCAAAGATTCCCCCTATAATTGTCTTGTTTCCACCGATAACTGACATACATAGAAATGCTACAGATTCATCAAATGTAAAGTTATCAGGACTGGTTACACCAGAAAAAGAACCAAATAAAGCTCCAGCTATACCAGCAAACATAGCACTAATTGCAAAGGCTGCAATCTTATATTTATTAACAGGTACTCCCATGGCTTCTGCAGCAATCTCGTCTTCTCTAATGGCTGTAAGTGTTCTACCGATTTTAGACTTAGTTATACGAGTTGCTATATAGGTACCTAAAATTACAAATACTAATATTAGATAAAAGAATTGCATTTCAGATTTTATCTGTAGTCCAAAAATTTCTGGATAAGGTATACCCGTAAGACCAGCTGCCCCTTTGGTAACTGGAGTCCAATTCAATAAAATCAGTCTAATAATCTCTCCAAAGCCAACTGTAGCCAAAACTAAATATGGACCAGATAACTTCATCGAAGGTACGCTAATGATCAAACCGAAAATAAGCGATACGATTACGCTAAGAATAGCTGCTAAAAAGAATGGAACTCCAAAGTTCATCATAGCAAGTGCCGATACATAGGTCCCTACAGCAAAGAATCCCGCTTGTCCCATGGAAGTCTGTCCGGTATATCCGCTTAAAATATTTAAACCTATTGTCACCAATGCATAGATACCAGCTAGGTTGATTACATGAAGATAATAGAGATTCTTAATATAAAGTGGAATAGTTAAAATTAGCACGATTCCTATCAGTAATAAAATCTTCTTGTTTTTTCTCATTTTTACACCACCATAACTATACTTTTTGTTTTCTCTTTCTCAAAAACAATCCCGACGGTCTTAACCATAATACCAAAATCAATATAGTGAAGGTAATAGCATCTCGATAACCGGAGCTTATTTGGCCACCTGCTATTGATTCAACTATTCCTATGAAGAAACCTCCAGCAATGGCACCTGGTACAGAACCTAATCCTCCAACTACTGCAGCAACAAAGCCTTTTAATCCTATTCCTGCACCCATATTAAATGTTACAAAGAATATAGGAGCTATTAGTATACCTGCGGCTGCGCCTAATGCTGCACTGGTAGCAAAGGCTACCCCATCAGAACGCTCTGTATTGATACCCATGAGAACTGCTGCATAGCGGTCTTGAGTAACTGCTCTCGAGGCTTTTCCTTCCTTCGTATACTTTAATAGATATTGAAATATAATCATTATAATTATACTGACTATGACTATTAAAATATCCTGAGGTGTCATGCTCATAACTCCTGCAGCAATAGGTTTTGTACTCACAGGTGACGGAAATAACTGAGCATCAGGTCCCCAAATCATTAAAGCTATATTTCTCAAGATAATAGATGCACCTAATGTACCAATAATAACATTTACTGGTGGTGAATTTCTTTTTCTCAATGGTTTTAGAATCAATTGTTGAACTAGAACCCCTGCTATTGCTACTGCAGCCATTGAAATAAATAGAGCAGGTGTAAATCCTAAGTTCAATACTTGATAAATTGTAAAACCTACATATGCTCCTAGCATTACCATATCACCCTGTGACCAATTCAGAACACCTGAAGCCGCATAAATAAAACTATAACTCAAAGCTACCAGAGCATAAATTGCTCCTATAGGCAATCCATTTAGAATATATTGCAACAAATTTTTCACTTCCTTTAAAATAATCTGAAGTAATATGATTATATTGTTTATTAATTATTTTCTACTGCCTTAATAAGCTTAAATTCATTTCCTCTGATTTCAGTGATTAATAATCTCTTTCCAATATCATCACCTTGCTCATTAAAAGCAGGGTTTCCAGTGACTAATTCTAGACCTTCTGTTTTTCTTAATGCATCTCTTAAATCTTTAGGATTACTACTATTAGCTTTTCGTACAGCATCAGCTATAATATAAACTGTATCATAAGCCTGTGCGCCATGTGGAATCGGAGATTCATTATATTTTTCTTTATATTTCTCAACAAATTCTTTTACCTTTGGAATATCAGCATCTGGTAAGAATGTTTGTGTTAAAATTAACCCTTGAGCAGCATCTCCTCCAAGCTCAATTAACTTTGCACTGGCCATACCGCTTGCTCCAAATAATTGTACATCAATACCTAATTGTTGAACCTGATTACTAATGAGAGCTGCTTCTGTATATAGTCCCCATAGGAAAATTGCTTGTGCTCCTTTTTCTTTTATTGAAATTAACTGAGGTTTAAAATCTTTATCTCCATTATTATAAGTAGGAGCATCTACAAGTTCTAATCCATATTTTTCAATAGCATTTTTTAATAATTTTGCACCACTTTGTCCATAATCATCGGCAGAAGTGAATGTAGCAAGCTTAGTTAATCCTAATTCTTCTTTAGCATACTTAATTAATGCATCTGCTTGAAAAGCATCATTTGCTGCTGTACGGAAAATCCATTCATTTCCTTGTTCAGTAATAGAAGCTCCTGTAGACCCAGGTGTAATTTGGGGAATACCCGCTCTTTCTGTAACAACCATATCAGCTAAGGTTGCAGAACTGTTAATGGCTGCTATAACAACATGAGTCTTAGATTCTTGAATTAATTTATTTGTAGCACTTGATGATTTTGTAGGATTACCTTCATCATCTTCAAAAAAAGCTTCTAATGTCCATTCTCCAGCTAATTTATTTTCATTTATTTCACTTATAGCTAATTCAATTGCCCTACGTTGACCTTGTCCCAACTGAGCTGAACCTCCAGATTCCGGTCCAACTACTCCTATTCTTAAAACATTTTCTGATGAGCTTTGATTATTGCTGCAAGCAGCTAGAGCATTAACTGATAAAATTAAGACGATTAATAAAACTAACTTTCTTTTACTCTTCTTAAGCATGACCAGATCCCTCCTTAATTTTTTAAGACTCTTCTGATTTGTTTTTGCTAAAGTAAGCCTATGTAGCTCTCAAATAGGTTAGTAGATATAATAAATCCCTCCTTTTCTATAAAATAGCTCATAAAACAACAAAATGCAAATATGTAAAAATTGGCACTTTTGTTAAATTATTGGCATTATGTAAAATAATTTCTAAGCTGCTTTTGTTTCAGAATATTATTGCTATTTGATTATTTGTTAATTTTGTGAGAATATCATATGTATATAATATTACATAAATCCTATGCTTAATGTGTTCTAGAATACATTTTCTTAATATTCCTTTTAATATTTATTAAATATCTTAATAGTGCAATAAATAACTTTTTATTATAAAATATCATTAACAGCATGTATTTATAATGCTTATTATATTATTCAATACTTAAAAATTTACTTTAAAGGAGTTGAGCCTTTGAATATATATAACAGCTATTCTATTAATTATGACTATAAAAATATCCTTTTAAAGCATTTTAAAGATATTGGAACTATCATTGACTTTCAGAAAGATACATTAATTGAATTTGAATTTAAAAAGTTGGACTATATTTATTTAATCTTAGACGGTATTGTCAAACAATTTTTTTTAGACCTAGAGGGAGCAGAAAGGATAATATTACTATTATCTACTGGAGATATGTTTGGAGAAATAACTATGTTACAACAGGATTCGGACCGTGTCATTACAAAAACCTATTCCAGAGTTAAGGTATGTAAAATTGAAAAAAGTGTTTTTTATAATTATCTGAAAAAGAATCCTTTTGTATATGATAGTATCTTATTAATGATTACTACAAAATTCAGAATACTCATGACACAAATTTATGATAATACATATTTAAATACAAAGGAAAGACTTTTCTTTCTTTTAAAAAGATTATCTATACAGCAAAACTCATTAGAGGAATTAGGGCATAAACTAAATTTTAATCTCACTCACGAGGAATTAGCCAATATGATTGGTTCTACTAGGAGTACTGTAACAAGGATTATGAAGTTATTAGAATCAGAAGGCAAAATAGCAAGAAATGGCAGAAAGATAAATATCATTGACTTATAAAGGATAGAAAAATAAAAAACCCATAAAGAAAATTCTTTATGGGTCATAGTTTATAAATCATATTATTCTTCTGATTCAATTACATCTGGCGCTGCTTCTGTTGCTTCTGGTATGGATGTTTCCTCATCCTCATCTTCTCTATTTATAGATGGCTGAGTCAATGTACAAACTACATCTTCTAATTCTCTTAATATTGTAATATTCTCATTGTTAGCTATATCTAAATCCTTCACTAACATTGGAGTTGTAAAGTCCATATTTTCCACATCAACTTCTGCACCATTTGGTATATCAGTAGGTAAACATTCAATTTCAATTTGATCCAATAGTTGCATCAATATTGAAGGTTGAAGTTTTATACTATCCCTATTAACTAGTACTATTGGTACAGTCATTCTTACCTTCTCATCCATGTTTAGTTTCTGAAAATCAACATGAAGTATTTGATTTTTCACAGGATGCCTTTGGATTTCCTTTATAATAGCTGGTATAGTCTCTCCTTCTAATTCTAAGCTTAATAAAGAAGAACTTCCTGCTGATTTATATACTCTTAAAAATTCGGCTGAATCTACTGAAACGCTAGCTGTTTCACCACCCCTGCTATATACAACTGCAGGTATAATATTATCTTTTCTAATTTTCTTTACTAAATTTTTTCCAGATTCTGTCCTTTTCTGTATCTGCATTTTTATAGCTGTCATGTAATATACCCCCTATCCTTTTTATAGTATACTCTAATAGAATATCACATTTTGGCTCTTCATGCAAATAACAGATGCTATACCCCTACAAGCTATAAAATCACTTGAAGTATTAACAATAATATTACTCCGGGAACTCCTAAAAAACCAACTATTATAGCATTTAATGGATTGATTGCTATACTTAGTCCAAAGAACTTTCCTATGAAGTTGAAAAGTAACAGTGTTAATCCTCCTAAAATTCCATTACCTATTAATTTAATTATCTTTTTAATTGGCCATACAAGTATAAGACCTATAATATATAGCAAAAAGAGTCCAATAATATAATAAAAAATTGTGCCTAATTCCATTATTCTCCCTCCTAAATCTTATTATACTATAATTATAGGAGGACTTAAGAAAATATTACAATTATTTGTACTAGCCATGAGTAGAAATGTTTTTATTGTTTTCTTCTTCCAGCTCTTGCTGTAAGACAGCTCCTGCTTCCCTATCCCATTCCTTCATTTTCTTCAATAGATATATATATTTTAATTTAGATGCCTCCATATCATATATGGCATAATCAATTAAATCAGGATCTGTAGCTGTTTCAAAAAAACTCTCCTTATCTCTCCACTCCTTATGAGCCAGTCTCAAATTTTCTAACATATCATCCCTTGAGTAGTCTTTTTCCTTTTTCTTAAAACTCATCATAAAAACACCCCCTACTCTTTATCATTGACAAAAACTAAGGGGTATATACTTAGATATCTGTTACACTAAATAACATTTTTGAAACTTTAATAGCTTCATTAGCATTTAGACAAAATATTTCGGACTTATCTAACTCCATTTCTTCGATCCAGACATTATATTCTTTCTCCTTACAGAAGAAATTCATAACATTTCAGCAACTACCTGACCAATTTGAATTTTTATTTAAGTCCACATGAAGTATATGTAAATCACTAGGTTCATAGCTATGTAATCTTCCATCTCTGATACTTACCTTGATATCAAATCCACAATTGCTGCACTTTGATTCTACATCTATATCCTGTTTGAAGGTAAATGCCGCTCCCATGGCATCAATAGCACACATAGCAGTGAATTCTCTTCCATCAGCAAGCCTAATTCTATGATTCGTAGGAATTGCCGATACTGGATATATGAAATTGATATTTCCTTCTTCATCTGCCACTATTCCATTTTTCTGAATCAAACTATTCAATATAATATTTACTTCTTCATCTGTCATTCCTAAATTTTTAGCAACCTGCGATGAATTATTTATATTAAATGCTTGTCCATTATCAATAACATAATTCATCAAATATCTTCTTATTCTTTTCTCTCCTATAGATAATTTACTATCTATACTGGCTATTTTCAGTTGCTCATCAGAATAATACCTATAATCACATTGTTCCATAAAAAAATCAACTCTTTCTAACTAATATCATTTCATAAAGATATCATCTTTTTTAACAATTGTTAAATAGAAAATATTAATAATTATCCCATCTACTATAATATATTTTAATTGTTATTTTTTGCACAATTATGATATTATTTAGAGGATTTCAAGATATAAGGGGGAATTTTAGTGAAAGTTGCATATGTTATCAGTTCTGATAACGCCAGAACTATCTTAAGAGATATGGTAATCCCACAATTAGAGGCAGGAAATCATGGAGCTGAAGTAGTTGGTATGTTTTTCGTATTTGATAATACTTTCTTATTATTAAAAGATACTGATATTGGTGAAAGACTTCAAAAATTACACGAAGAAACCGGCATGATACTTTTAGCCTGTGATCAATGTGCTATTGAAAGACAAATAGAAAACAATCTTGTACAAGGTGCTGCTATTGGTTGCTTCCCTGTATTATATGGAGCCCTTGGTTCAGTAGATCTTGACCAAGTAATTACATTCTAGAGCTACAAGGTCCGTTAATACGGACTTTTTTATTTTTTTATGGAGGGGAAATGATTTGAACAAAGTTTTAGTTGAATTTATCAATACCTGATCTGGCTGCGACGGTTATACCCGTGCTGTAGAGGCTGCTGCAGCTAAATATAAGGACAAGGTAGAGGTGAAAATCTACTACGCTGGCAAAAATATGGATTATGTAAGAAAATATGGAGTTATTTTTAGAGGAACTTTAATTATTAACGAGAAAAAGAAGATTCAGCGAATATCTAAAGATATTATTGAGAAAGAAATAGCTTTGGCTATTCAAGAATTAGAAAATGGACGGTGATTTATAATTGTTATTATTAGATTTTTTAAAGAATATATTATTAACTTCTATTAGTTTACTCAATGGAACCTCTGGTTGGCTTGTTTTCAGTTACATAATAGCTGGACTTCTTCATGATGTTATATCTCCGGTGAGATTCCATAAGCATTTAGGAAATACTAAAATTAGCTCTATTCTAAAAGTAACAATTTCAGGCATGTGTTTACCTATTTGTAGCTGCGGAACAATACCCCTTGGCATTAGTTTATACTACTCTGGGGCTTATGTAGGACCTACATTAGCATTTATGGCATCTACTCCTGCATTAAATCCTATAGCGTTAATACTTAGCTATGGACTCCTAGGAAAAGAACTAACAATAATAAATATAGTTGCAGGATTTTTACTTCCTTTTATTATAGGAATAATTGGTAATAAATTAGGGGGCAATGAAGTATGTAAACCTAACTTAGAAAATGAAATATCTACTATGTCCTTAGATCCAATGGAAGAAACTACTTTACTAGAAAAATTCAAATCAGGTATGCAATGGGTAATGGGAGATTTAGCTGTAGTATTGAGTAAATATGTAGTTCTAGGAATGTTATTTGGAGGGTTTATTCTAACTGCATTTCCAGACTCCTTTATACAAAAATATCTAGGAAACCCTAGTATGTTATCACTTTGGAATGTGGCAGTCCTCAGTGCATTTATGTATGTTTGTGCAGTTGGTCACATACCATTTATAGCTGCTTTAATTGCCAGTGGAGCTTCACCTGGTGCAGCAATTACATTCTTGATGGCAGGAGCAGCTACTAATTTCCCCGAACTATTGAGTATTTATAAGATGATTGGTAAAAAAACTGCTATCATTTATGGAACAGTAATATCTGTCTTTGCACTGACTGTTGGATATTTAACAAATTTATGGCTTATGCCTGGATTTGAACCAGCAATTAACTACAATAGAATCGATAGTACTATTGAAAGTGCCAATAAACTGCTTTTTACAATACCAGAGCCACTTAAATATATATGCTCATTTATTGTTTTTCTATTTTTTTTAAAGTCTATGTATCCTAAGGTAAGAGATTTATTCGGAAAACTTGCAGAACAAGCGAGGTAACTAGATGAAAAAAAACATAAAATCTTTATTAATATTTTTAGTTATCTTTGGATTAGGCTTATATTCCTTTTCTATTAAAAAGAATATTACTGTAAATTATTTAGGGGTAGAATCAGATAATGAGCTTCTCTTATATTTTCAAGAAACTCATCCTGATAATGACGCCATATTATGCGGATATGAGGATTTAAATGACGATGGTCGTAAGGACCTATTGGTAATTTATGTAGAAGAATATAGAAAAAATGCAATGGTCGTGGTTATAGATACTGGAGAAGGATTTAAATTATCTGACCACACTCATGCTCCAATACAGAATCAAAAAATCGAGTTCAAAGATATTGATAAAACTGGACCCATAGAATTTATTGTATCTGGTTCAAAGGATGGCAAATACGGTTATGCAATATTTAGATTAATTGATGATAAAGAAATAAAAGATTTATTCGGTGAAGGTATGGAGGATTGCTGTTAGATAAGATATAAAAATGTGGCTATTTTAAAAAAATAGCCACATTTTTATATCTTATCTTATTTATACATTCTATTGTTCAGTAATACCATCTATTGTTTTCGCCTTAGTTATCCATTCTTCATAGGAAAGCCCTATTGGAAATTCTTTGTTAATCTTCTCTTCTATAAAGGTATTGAAATCTTCAATACCGCATGTCTCTAATAGGTTAGTAGACATAAATTTTTCGATGTCATCTATATTAGGAATTTCTTCTTCTGGAATATCAAAATCATAATAATATTGTATATAATTGTCTAAATTTTCCTGTGAAAATTGCCATGTAATAGTTCTTCCCTCTGCTACTGTTTTCATATAGACAGTTTTTAGTCCTACTTCTGGCTGAACTCCAAATCCTTCAGCAAACATCATACCTGCATTATATGGATGTTCATATAGATACTTTATTGCAAGAGCATGTGCAAGTACCAATCTTTTAGCTAATTCTGGATGTTCTTCTAGAAAATCATTGTTCATACAGTAGATACAACACATTCCCCAACCAGTTTCAAGATCATCTGAAATATGAGCACCCCATCCAGTTGCCATAATTTTACCAATTCCCTCAAATTCTGCTTGAGAAGCATAAGGGTCACAGCAAGAAAATCCATCAAGCTGACCAGCCTTTAATGCAAATAGTTTGTCCTTATCTCCCATATCAACTACTTCATAATTTTTTAATTCCATAGGAATATCTAATTCTTCAGACCATTTACGCCATTCTGGTTTTACCTCTGCACCTGAGCCTATAGCTAGAGTCTTTCCAATTAAATCCTTTGGTTCTTTTATGTCATTACTAACAACTAGATATCTAGAACCTCCTATATGATTGGCTGCAGCCATAAATAATGGTGCTCCTTGGTTAACTGATTTAATGGCACCTTCAATCCCTTGATATCCAACATGCATTTCACCTGAAGACATAGCCTCCATAATCTTACCAGTCTTTGTAACAACAACATTAAGTCCTAGTGCCTTATAGATGCCTGCCTTTTCTCCTATAATTGATGGAACCATATGGTCACAGTCCCTATATCCCATTTGCACAACGAAATTTTTATCCGCTTCTGTCAATTCACCTAGTTTGTATTTAGCTACCTCCGCAACTGGGTCATAATCTACTTCTTGAATTACGGTTTCTTTACTACTATCAGTACAACCTGCTAAAAAAGTAATTCCCATTGCTAGTACTAAAACCATAGCAATTATTCTTTTTGTCATATATATTTCCTCCCTAGATTATATATTATATAATATGTCTTACATATCATAGACGGCTTTAATATACTTTGCTGCTTATTGGGCATTTTTCATGCCTGTTTCCTCGGATACCTTCTCATTTTCATTTCCTTCGATATAATGGCATATAGAACCTTTACATCCACTTACCTTTCTTGCATCTGATAAATGTTTCTCAAGTTTGTTTTTTTCTTTTTCTAATCTTACTATTTCTGCTTTTATAAGGGATATTTTTTCTTGTATCTTATGGCTTACATAATTACAGGGAGGTATTCCATTGTTTTTTAATACCAGTATCTTTTTTATTTCTTCCAATTCAAATCCCAAAGCCCTAGCCTTTTTTATAAATAATAATTTTTCTATATCTCTTTCATCAAATACTCTATAGTTATTAGAACGTCTTTCTACTTCCCCTAATAAACCTTGACTATCATAGTATCTGACAGCAGAACTATTAAGTCCAGTAATCCTGCAAACATCTTTTATAAATAACATGGCTTCCTCCTACCTCCTATTATAAACCTTAAAGCCGACTTTAAGGTCAAGGGAAAAAAATAGAAATTGTATAAAAATTATCAATAAACATTTTTTGTAAAAAAGGTTTCTAGCGAAGCATTAAAGCCTTTCTAAAAACTAAATTAAGTCAAGTTCTTTTATTTATAAATCTAAAAACAAAACTTTTCTATTTCTTATAAAAAACATCCATCAAATAATCTGATAGATGTCCTAATCTGCTTTCCATCTAAGTAATATACTTTCAATTAAGAGCATCAATTTATCAATACCAAACCCTATCAAAGCAGCTATAAACATATATGCTATAATTGTATGGGTTTGCATCCTAGATTGAGCCTCTACCATACAGTAGCCGAACCCGGCACTGGTCGCAATGAACTCCGCTCAGATAACTGACATCCAACCCATACCAATGGCTAATCTGATTCCAGTTATAACTCCTGGAAGTGATCCCGGAAGAACAATATCTTTTATTATATCAATTGTACTTGCTCCCATACTTCGAGCTGCATTGTAAAAATCTCTGTTGATATCCTGAACACCTGCTATAGTATTTAGAATAATGGTAAAAATTCCTGAAAACGCAATCATAAAAATTGTAGGCCCATCACCAAGACCAAACCAAATAATAGATAGTGGCACCCATGCCATAATAGGAACTTGTCTTAAGGAGTTTATAAATGGAGCCATAGCTCTTAGCATTGTTTTAGAATAACCCATAATCATACCAATGGGTAACCCAATAATGAGTGCATAAAAAGCACCCGTTAAAACACGTCTCATGGTAATACTAATGTTTCTGAGTACATACAGATCCGTTATAGCCTTAAAAAAAGCTTCAACTACACTTTTTAACGAAGGGAAAAGAAATGGTTTATCTACAATTTCTGCCGCAATTGACCATATTATACCAATGATTATTAGTGCAATTGGAGTATAAATATTGAAATCTTTACCATTAAGCTTTCTCCAAGCATTCCTATCTTTCATCTTACTTGCATGTACCATTCTTTTTATGTCTTTTTCTTGTGTATTCAATTCCTTTCTTCACCTCCTCCTAAAGCATTTCCAAGAATGCTTCTATTCTTGTTCGTAGTTGTCCTTCATCGCCCTGTCCATAATTTGTCTCTAAATGCAAATAAGGCTTACCGCATTGGTTTGCGATGTTTTTGATATTTGTGGACTCAATTCCAAATGGGTTACATGAGTGAAGAATAATTCCAACAACTCCATCAACCTTCCATTCATCAATAGTAAGAGCCACCTGTTCGAGTCTCTTTTGATTAGGTGACATGACTGCACAAGGTACCTCTAAATATTTTTCTGCAATACATTTAATAGGATCCTTTGTTTCAGATTCCTCAATGAGCCTTCTTCTAGAAACAATTCCACTGCAGCCCTCATAACAAACTATGACACCACCAAGTTCTTCAATGACCTTAATGGTTTTCTCAAATACTCCTCCACTTGGTCCTCCTGATACTAAGATTCTAGGCCTCTTACTACCTTTAGGAATAGGTCCTTTTCCATTTCTCCAATCCTCTTCACACTTATCTAAAACCTCTTGCACTTTCTCATAACGTTCCTTACGATCAAATATGTATTGGACTCCCTCCATTACACTACGCATATGTAAACCTGTAATAGCAGGCGGATCATAACGTCCAAGCTCATATAGCCGAGCCATTTGAAGACGTTCCTTATTCCCCCATTTAATGGCTTCCCTTAGCATTTCATCTGTAATAGTAATATCAAATTTCTTTTCTAATACTTCCTTAAAGTGGCATAATTCCATAATCCAAGATTCCAGAGATCTTTCAGGGTCAGGATTATTTGGCAAATGTATTATATGAACATCCTTTAATTCCCCAAGCATTTCATACATTTTTTTCTTTCCATCACAAGTCGTTTCACCTACAATAAGATCAGAAAAATAAGCGTAAGGACATGTTTCCGTTAGTGCAAATCCGTAACTTGATTTAATTAAAGGACAAAGATTTGCTGGTAGCTCTGCTTCTGCTGCAGGGATAGGTTCAGGACTCTGACCACATAATCCTACACGATAAAGACCTGCTGCATCAATCATTTCAGAAGGAGCAAATTGACAAAATGTCCCACATAACTTTCCACCATTATCCTTTAGTTCTTTCATCCTAATAAAACCTTGTCTTCTAGCATCAGCAAATTCTTCAAAGCGTTCTGGTAAAGTTGTCATAAATATTCTCCTTTTATAAAAATATTATAATTAAATTATTTATTGCTGTTACAAATTGCCTTTTCAGCGAAGACTACTCTCTTATTGCTCTTTTTATCTGTTTTTTGAATAAACTCCAACAACTCCTCATCACCTTGATTTTTGACTTCTCCATTTAAAGCAGTCCTTAGAATATCAGATAATTCATTTGTATATTGATGATATTTTTCATTTTTTCTATCTCTAGGTCTAGGAAGTTCAATTTTTATATCAGCTAATATTCTTCCTCTATCCCTAGACATAACTATAACTCTATCGCTTAGATAAATAGCTTCATCAACATCATGAGTTACCATAAGAGCTGTTTTCTGATTCTCTTGCAACATTGCTTCCAGCTGTGCTTGAAGCATTTGCCTCATTTGAAAATCAACTGCACCTAAGGGTTCGTCCATCAATAAAACCTTTGGATCACATGCAAGAGCTCTAAGCAAAGCAACCCTTTGTTTCATGCCGCCTGATATCTCATGAATGTAGTAATTTGCATATTCCTCCAGATGTGCCATCTCTAGAAGATTTCTAAGTCTATCTTCTCGTTCTTTTTTTGGTACTCCTTGCATTTTCATTGGATACATAATATTCTCTGAAACTTTCATCCATGGAAAAAGTGCATAATTTTGAAATACAAAAGCTCTATCCGGTCCCGGTTTATTTACTTTCTCTCCGTTTATATAAATATTTCCACCTTCATGCTTCAAAAAACCTGCAATAATATTCAGAGTAGTTGTCTTTCCGCATCCTGATGGCCCTAATAAGGAAACAAATTCCCCTTCATTTACATCAAAAGAGATCTCTTCTAATACAGTATTCATTGATCTTTTATCTCTTCTGTTTGAAAAAACTTTAGTAATTCCTTGTACTGATATTGACATGTCTTCACCTTTCCTATTCTAAACTTAAAAATTTAATATTTTTATTCTGCCAAAATTCCTCTCTCATGCTAATATATTCCTTAAGTATCTCAGTTTGATTTAGCTCTTGAACTGTATTATTATAAGCTGTTATAAAATCTTCAAAAACCTTTGTGCCTATAATATCTTTCTTAACAATTAGACTATAAGAAATATAATCATCTTTGGAAAGTGGAACAAAATTAATGTCTTTTAATAATGCTGCCTTTGTTATATCTAAGACCACTCCATCTACTTGCCCTCCTTCTAGAGAATAGGGCAAGGAAATAGGTGACATCTCAATAACTTCTTTAACCTGTTTGTAGCTTTCTGTGGCAAGTTTATGTAAATGTTCCCTTTTATGACCAATTCCAAGTCTGTGAATGCTTTCTACATCTTCCTTATAACCAATAACCTCTGCATTCATGATAACTGGACCATATATTTCAAAATCATCATTAGCTTGTACTAAATGCAAAGCCATATGATTACAATAAAATGCCATATCGATTTCATCTGAGCTCAAGGCCCATTGCGCTGTATTACTTCAGCAGTCCTTAAATGTAAAATCAGATAAAACTTCTTCTTTTCCTTCTGTAATACCAATGCTATCTATACCAATATTTTTACTCGTTCTAATAATCTTCTCTAGAAGCAATCCTGTTATATCATCTCCAGAGCCGATTCTTAATCCTATGATCGTATTTTTTACTTTCTCCTCCCTAGGCATGAATTTAGAAAACCCTAATCCTAAAATCAATAGCAATAGAAAGAAAAGAAATATCCTTTTAGTTGTGTTCATATAATCATCACTCTATGTCTTAATTTGTCAGTTTTTTAACCATATAGACTAAAAATGTACTAGTTTTATATCAGAAATACTATATCAAACCTTTCAATATGATTAAATAAATATAGAAATATTTGATGGTAATATATACTAATATAGAAAAACATAATCACAAACTCTCTACAATTCGTATATAATTGATTTTATAGATAGAAGGAGCCTACAATTTATATAATATCAAAGGACTGAAATACATTTGGAGGGATATATAGTGCGTGACTTAAATTTATCAAATCAATTTGAAGAATATTTAGAAGCAAAAAGAAATGGTATTCTGAAGGCAAAGGAAGTTAAGGAAAAAGGTGGTATAATTGCAGGTACTTTCTGTAGTTTTGTACCAGTGGAAATACTAGATGCCGCGGGCATCCATATAGTAAACCTATGTGGTACAAGCAATAAAACAACTATAGGTTCAGAAGCAGATCTTCCAAAAAATCTCTGCCCTTTGATCAAATCAAGCTATGGTGCTGCTATTTCAGACAAATGTGGTTATACCCACTTTTCTGATATAGTTATTGGAGAAACGACCTGTGATGGTAAGAAAAAAATGTATGAATTACTGAGTGAGTTAAAGGATATACATATCATGCAATTGCCTCAAGGAGCTGATAGAAGCTATTCACCTCTTATGTGGGAAAAAGAAGTTAGACTATTGATTAAAGTTCTAAAAGAAAAATTTGATATAGAAATTACAGAGGAAAAACTAAAAGAAGCAGCTTCATTTAGAAATAAATTTAGATCTTTATATGGTGAATTATTTGAACTAAGCAAGTTAGAACCACCTGCTATTACAGGTTTTAATGCATATAAAATACTTGAAGGCTACAGATTTAATTTTGATCTAAATGATGAATATAGACAACTAGAAGAACTAATTCATAAAATTAAAAAAGAATATAATGGAGACAAAAGACCTATAGATAATAAGGCTAAGCGAATTCTTATTACAGGCTGTCCATTAGGTGGAGTTTTAGATAAGATTGTTAATACAATTGAAAATAACGGCGGCGTAGTTGTTTGTTTTGAAAATTGTGGTGGCATAAAACCTATTAGAAATAATGTTGATGAAAGTACCGGTGATATCGTAAAGGCTATAGCTGATAGATACTTGGATATCGGTTGCTCAATTATGTCACCTAACCATAAGCGTATGGAATTATTACCCGAACTAATAGAAGAGTTCAAAGTTGATGGTGTTATTGAAGTAATACTGCAAACATGCCACCCTTATAGTGTTGAAACAAGAGCAGTCAAGAAATTAATATCAGATATAACTACACCATATATGGCCATAGAAACAGATTACTCCGACTCCAATATTGGTCAAATAAAGACTAGAATCACTGCATTCATGGAGATGTTATAATATTGAAAAAGCTAGAAATCAAGTTCTAGCTTTTTTCATATTCGTTCGTTAAATCTTCCAAACAGATACCCTATTTCTTCCATATCTCTTTGATAAATAAAGAGCTGTATCTGCATAGTTGAAAAATTCTTTTATATTTATTTCATCCTTTGGGATTGTACTTGTAACACCAATACTTACAGTTTGAACCTTTCCTATTGGTGAATATGGATGTTCTAGCTTTGCATCATTTATGGCTTTCAAAATAGTATTGCCAACTTCTTCTCCTTGAATGATATTTGTATCAGGAAATAAAATTACAAATTCATCCCCACCATATCTAAATACATAACCTCCATATTTAGATGACTCTTTTTCCAGAATCTCTCCTATGTTTTTTAACATAACGTCCCCTGCAGAATGACCATAATTATCATTAAATTCTTTGAAATAATCTAAATCTATAAGCATTATTGATATATTCTGTTTTTCTTCTTTTGCCTGATTCCATAATTCTATAAATAATTCATTGAATTTTCTTCTATTAAATACATGGGTCAGTTCATCTATTCCCGAAAGATGTCTCTCCTTTTTAAGATCATTATGTACTTTTCTCATATATCTATATAAAGCAAAGGCAATCAGCCCAATCATTAGATTTATTACTATATAAACTGTTATTAGGGGAACATATCTTTCTCTTATTCTTCCCAGCTCATATACATCTGTATCAACACCTAGTAACCCGATATAATTGCCTTCAACAGTATAAAATGGTACATAAGCATATACTCGCTCTGCACCTTTATATTTGTCGACTTTATATGAAGGGATTTTTGTCTTTTCTACCTCTTTAAATAACTCATCTGCTATACCATATCTAATTTCATCATCATAATAATTTTTATCCTCTGCGTCTTCTCTTCTAGTTTTAACACTATCTACTGCATCCAATAGATAAATAACATCATTATTATACTTTTTTTCACTACCCTCTAGTCTTGATACTATATAGATATACTTATAATTTGAAACATCCATTACTGCCCTAGCCATTTCTTCAAAGTCTTTGTTTATCTCACTTTCCAGTAACTCTTTAAATGTAAGTGATTTTAAAAATAAGTAATCTTCATTGCTTATCTTTAAACTATTGGCAATATATGTGGCTAAGATTATGGCATTACTGCCTACTTCATCCTTTACGTAGAAATTTATTTCATAATTAGAATAGATAATCACACTTAGGAATACAACGAACCATAAGGCTATAAGAATTTTAAAATAGAATTTAATATTATCATACTTTTTTAAACTCAATTCTTCCGCCAACCCACTCACTACCTTTAAATATATTAGATAATAATATCTATTTTGAATTATATCATAATTTGGGTATTTAGTCCTATTTTTATCTAATTCTAGGATATAAAAATATCAATATATTCATTTCAAATTTTATGTCTTATAACCCATAAGAAATTTCTCGTTTGATTCTTATTCCTTAAGACAATTTGACCTAATTGAATCTTAAGCAAATTGTCAAAATCTTTGATTTGATGCAAGTTGCTTATGCAGTGGCCAAAAATTCTATCTCCTAATTCTTCCTTGGTAATTTTTTATAATTTTTGTTACTATAATTTCACTTTTATGCTATAATTAGCTACGTTAATATTTAATCAATGTGAGGCGTATTATATAAAAATGAAAAGAAAAAAAGCAATGAAGGAAGCAACTCTTTATATTATTTATTTTGGAATCGCTGCTAAAGTTTTATCCTTTATAAAAGGAATTCTTACTGCATCCAAAATAGGAGTAAGCTATAAAATGGACTCCTATCTATTGGCTTTCAGTACCATTATGCTTCTTACAAGTTTAATAAGTGATGGAATAATTATTGCAGTTATCCCTTTATTACAGGAGATACAAGAAAGGCATGGGATAGAAAGAAAAATAAGTTATACCAACAATTTAATAAATATTACTGCTGTATTTTCCTTTATTCTAATCTTGATAGGATTTATCGAAGCACCTGCAATAATTAAAATCTTTGGTCCCGGATTTAAAGGAAAAGAACTGGACAAGACCATCCTATTATTCAGAATAGGGCTGCCAATTATCTCACTCTCCTGGATTAATGCAATATTTTCTGGTTTTTTGCAATCAGTCCACTCTTTTAAGGGAGGACCTAAAGGAAAGGTTGCAAGTGGAATTCTGTACATAATCTATTTATTATTCTTTGCAAAGACCTGTGCCCTTAAAGGTCTTATGGTAACAGGTATTATATCTGCTATCGGTCAAATATATATATTTAGAAAAGGACTCAAGAGAAATGAATTTAAATATAGTTGGAATTTTGACTTGAAGGACAAGTATATTAAAAAACTAAGAGGTTATCTAATACCAATAATTGCAGGTGTCGGAATCAATGAGTTAAATGTTTCTATCGATAATGCTGTGGCCTCAACCCTTAGCGCAGGTAGTATTGCAGAATTAAGCTATGCAAATGAAATCATAGATTTATTTTTGGGAGTATTTATTGCAGCAATAGTTACAGTTATATTTCCAGTGCTATCTGAAGATTATAATAAACATGATGAAGACCATTTGAAAAATGAAATAAAGCATGGAATGAATGTGGTCCTAATTATAGCCATACCTGTATCTATTATATTGATAACTATGGCAGAGCCCATAGTTAAGATAATATTCCAAAGAGGTGCATTTGATGCTAAAGCATCCTTGCTGACATCAAAAGTACTGGCACATTATGCATTTGGCTTAGTCGCCATGGCACTTATTCCATTAATTACAAGAGCTTATTATTCAATTCAAGATATGAAAACTCCTATAGTCATTAGTCTAGCTGCCTTAGGAATAAATACAATTTTAGACTTATCACTGGCACCATTGATGGGAAGCAGTGGAATTGCATTAGGTACTAGTATTTCTATTATATTAGCTTTAATATATGGAATATTTGATTTGAATAGAAAGCTGGACATTGTAAGAGATGATGGTTTGAAGGATACCGTACTTAAGATTGGTGTAGCAACTGTGGTTATGACTGAAAGTATGTTCCTAGCCCACGGTACAATTTCAACTCTGTTAAATGATTTACTTATAAATAATATACTAGACATTTCTTTCTCAACAATAGCCGGAGTAGGTGTATATGCCGAAGTATGTAAGGTGTTACGTGTAAAAATATAGAAAAATAGAGATGATTTTCAAAAATCCCCTCTATTCTTCTAATTTATTTAATTTTACAATTAATAATTTCGTTATTAAATTTATCCAATTTCAGACACCAATGCCCTATAAAATTTACATCTTTTCTTTCTTCTTTTATCTTTTTAACCATATCAAAATAATTACAGTCTTCTACCTTTATCTTTTCACTCTCTAACAATCCTATGACCTCCAGGGATGTTGACGTCTTCCCACAGAGATGAATTACACTTTTTCCCAGCCGTTCTTCAACTCTTTTCAGTATATTATATGTAGAATTTCCCGCTACTTCCTTATATATTTTAGGTCCAACTATGTCTATAGTACCTGTAGGGTCTGCAAAGGAAATCACATCTACATTCTGTTTAACTCCCTCTAGAATAAGTTTTACTAAACTATTCTCAACTTTTTCTAATAATCTATTAATTTTTTCTCTATCTTTTCTTATAGCCCTGTAAAACAATTGACTGTCCATAATAGATGTAGCAATACTAAATGGACCTGTTATATCCAGTATTACATTCTCTTCATTTTCCTTTAAAATACTTATTGCCTTTAAAACTTCAGCAATTCTCCCGTTATTTAAATCTATTTCTAATATGTCCTCAGCTAAATTTATATCATTAACTTTATACTCTCCAATCCTATTTCCTACTTTTTGATCAAAAATCACTGTCGAACCAAATGCCTCAGCTTCTACAGTATGGCAGAAAGGTACTTTACAATATTTTTTATTTTTATATTCTTTTAAAGCCTTTGCCAATATAACCATCTCAGAAGCATTTTTATTTGATTCTTCATATGATATATTTAACTCTTCCAAAATACTGTCAGGTACTATTTCGATTTCCTTTCCTACACATTTAAAAATATTTGTAGCTGCCATCTTATCACCTTTTCTAAAAATTTAATTGAGACACAAAAATATCTTGAAAGTTCTCTTTAAGGGATAATTCCAATACCTCTATATTATTCCTAATATTATATATCTCTTCAAAGCATTCTTTATTAATTAGTGCTAGCCTAGCTCCTTCCAATGAAGTATTCCCTAAAAAGCTTATCTCTCCTTTAAATCCCTTAGGAATAAGCCCTATTATCTTTATATTATCAGGGTTAACATGGTAGCCAAATGCACCAGCAATATATACCTTTGATATTTCTTCTATCTTTAGCCCTATTTCCTCCAGCATTAAAATTACACCGGCAGCTATGGCTCCCTTTGCCAGTTGAATCTGCCTTATATCCTTTTGGGAAATATATATATCCTCTGTTATATAAAATTTTTTATCTACTAATCTATTTTCGAGTTTAGAATCTAAATTTTTATTCCATCTCCCCGATTCCAAAAGAATATTTCTCTTAACCAATGCTCCGGCTATATCTATAAGTCCGCTTCCGCAGATTCCCAGGGGTTTTTCATTTCCTATGGTAGTATAGCTAATATTAAACTCTTCATCTATACTAAAGGTTTCTATAGCACCCCTTTGTGCACGACAGCCACATTCAATATTCATACCCTCTAAGGCAGGACCTGCCGCAGTAGATGTAGCTATTATCTTTCCATTCTTTAAGACTGCCATTTCACCATTGGTTCCAATATCTATAAATACGGCTTCCTCATTGTTTTTAAAATCTGATGCCATAATACCCGATACTATATCTCCTCCTACATAGGATGAAGCAGATGGAATTAAGCTAAGTATAGCCTCATCATTAACTTCAATGGATATATCTCTTGCCTTAAAAGCCTTTGGACTTAAAAATACTGATCTATAGGGGGCTTTAGCCAATGAATTTGGATTAATGCCCAACAAAAGATGCAGCATAGTAGTATTGGCAGAAATGATAATATAATAAATATCATCTCTATTATAGAGAGTCCCTGTTAGATTTTTTATTGAATTATTTATTTCATCTACTATCAATTCCTGAAGCTTAACAGCCCCTGCTGGATTTTCCATACAATATGTAATTCTGGTTAGGACATCTCCCCCATATTGAGTTTGAGGATTTAGGGATGACAGCTTTTCTATTATTTCTCCACTGGATAAATCCATTAAATAGTAAGAAATACCTGTAGTACCAATGTCTATTGCTATTCCTAGAATATTCTTTTTATGGCTACTGATATCTAACAACGTATCCTCAAATACTACACCCCATATTTCTCTAGAATTCCTTTCTTCTAGTATAGTAATTTTTCTATATAATTCTACTGAATTAAAATCATATCCTAGATAATCAACATATGGAACATAGCTATCTTCATTAATCTCTGGAAGCTTTCTAATTTTAATAGGGCTGTCTATTGGAACATTGATACTAAACCCCTTATTTATAGTCTTCAACACCCTTTCCTTTTCAATCAACTCTACTTCTACATCTCCAAGTATTATTGCCATGCAGGACAGCCTTTCGGATTTCTTTTCATCAATGATTTTTCGTTCTCTATCACTAGGCTCAGATAGCTGTCCCCCTGCTATTACCTTACATTTACCACAAAACCCCATACCATTGCATGGGGTTTCAATCTTTAATTTCGCTTCTCTAATGGCATCTAATAAAATTGTACCTTTCTCTACTTGAATATTTATATTTTCATTAATGAATTTAACTATAGGCATTATATACTTCCTTTCACGTAGTCTGTCATAACTCTAAGATTTCCTAGTGGAGTAGACATACCTAAACCGCATGCCGGAGACACAATATCTACTCCCGAACCTATTGCGTTCTTTGTAATTGAAATAATCTTATCCTTAGGACCATTTTGCAACAGAAGTGTACTCACATTACCCATCAGTCTTGTATTCAGCTTAGATTTAGCAAATCTCATATTTACTATGGAATCGAAGCTAAGTGCTTGTACCTCTAAAGAGTTTAAGCTATCGATTATAGTTTTTGCATCTCCGCATATATGAATTATCACGGGTGTATTTATTTCTCTCATTGATTTTAAAAACTCAGTATACATAGGCATTGCAAATTTATCAAAATTTTTCTTGCCTAATATTTCACCTGTTGCTGTAGGATCTGAAATTGCAATGATATCAGCACCTGCCCTTACCATTCCTTTAGCATACTCTATAAGATAGTTATTTATATATTCAATAAAAGTGTGGGCTTCATCAGGTTCTTTTCTTATCATTTTAAACAACTTAATAGGATCCACAATTGAAGTAGCCGTACTTATAGGACCAGTGATATTCCCAATTACTGGAATCTCGTCATTCTTCAATCTTCCAATTGCTTTGATTACAGTTTCACTTCTTAAATTATTGGATATCTTTGGATCAGAGGATTTCATGATATCTTCCAATTTAGATTGATTATATTCCAGTATCCTTGGCTCATTAATCTTATCTCCTTCACTAATAATTACACCAAAGGGCTCTGATTCGCACGTCATGCAAAATGGTACTCCATAATTCTCAAATCCTATAACTTCTCTCACCTTAATGGCAGCAGCTACCATGGCATCTAAATCCGTATTATGATTAGCATTTATTTCTCCTAAAAGTTCTGTAACCGCGGCATTCATCATCCCCCCCGGACATATAACAGGAGGTCTGTCTGTTTCTTCGCCCTTTAAGGCTCTTAACAATCTTTCTTTTTCATTCATATTTTATTCTCCTAATCTTCACTAAATAATAGTTCTTCATCAATAGGATAGCTGCCATATATTCTGGCCGCATCCATTAATGCATCTATATTTTCCATTGGAGTATTCATAGGGATTTGACATCCAGAACTAAGTATATATCCCTTTTTAGTTCCATAAGTTTTTCTAATACATTCTTTAGCTGCTCTAAGTACATCTTCCCTTGTACCCTTTTGCATTATATCAACTGGTGGAACATTTCCTGATATTGTAATTCTATTTCCCATTATCTCCTTAGCATCTTGAAGGTCTTCTACGTTGTCTATACTAAAGCTTGATATTCCAGTATCCATTACAGATTCCCAAATACCCTTGCTTTTACCACAAATATGAATTGAAATACTACGTCCTGTTAAAGATTTCATCTTATCCACATTTTTCTTAATATAAGGTGCGGAAAATTCATTGAATTGTTTAACACTTATTAAACTTGTAGATGAAACAGGATCTGATAATCCCATCCCAACACCTAATTCTGCAGCTTTCTCTATAAATCTATTATTAGATTCTGTTACTATCTCCATTAATATATGTACCTTGTCAGGATACTTTAGCATCCATTTCAATAGATTTTCGGTACCAACTACTGAGGCAGCAGTACTAAAAGGTCCGGCTAATCCTGTTCCAATATTTACTTCATGTCCTATCTTATCCTTTATAATCTTTACAGCCTTGAGAACTAATGGCAGCTTTCCGTCCTTTTCAGGATCACAAGGCTTTAAATTTTCTATTTCATCAACATGCTTTACAGCAGGAGTATCCATAAGTGAAATATTATTATCGGGATAGTACATCTTAGAGCCCATAGCCTCGGCAACTCCCCTTAAGGTAGCTGAAACGCTTACACCATCATGTCTTAATCTTTTAAACAACGCTATTTCCAGTTCTGCCATCCTCTCCGCTGAATGATAGTACTCTTTTAAAGTGATTCCTATAAAGGGAGCCATAGTTACTCCCATATGAGGATTGCATGGGATTCTGTCTACTTCAAGTCCCTGTGCAAATGCCGTCATCCTTTCCTTTGGAGTCATCTGATCCTTATTCAACTTTATCCCTCCGATCTAATTAACTGCCGCCATTGTTTTTATTCTCTTTACAGCTTCACCTGCATCAGCAGTATAAGCATCTGCGCCAATCTCATCTGCAAATCTTTGAGAAATAGGTCCACCACCGATCATAACCTTATACTTATCTCTTATATTTCTTTCCTTCAACATATCTATTACAGTCTTCATTCCCATCATAGTAGTTGTCATCAAAGTTGACATACATATAAAATTTGCTCCTACCTCTTCCGCTACTATGATAAAATTTTTTAATGGAACATCTCTGCCTAAGTCGTATACCTCAATACCTGCCGATTCCGTCATTATCTTGACTAAATTCTTTCCTATATCATGGGTATCCCCTTCCACAACTCCTATTACCACCTTAATAGCATTGTCTGATGTTTCCGTCTTTATATGTGGTTTCAATATATCCAATCCTATATTTAATGTATCTGAGCAGGTAAGTACCTCTGGTAAAAAGTATTCCTGTTCCTCGTATAGTTGTCCTACTTTATCCATTCCTGCAACTAAGCCTTTAGTAATGGTTTCATCAGCCGGTATAGAAAGTTCCAAGGATTTATTGCAAAGTTCCTCTACTAATTCGTCCTCCATCTCTACTACTGCATCGCTTATTTCTTGAAATAAACTTTCTTCCTTCACTATATATTCCTCCCTTATACTTAACTTTCTAATTTATATTGTATATTAATTGACAATAGTATTCTAATAGGTATTATCTATTAATGTTATGATTGCTATAGAATAAAATAATATGTTTTGAAATTAGCAAGTCTTCTCATAGTTTTATTTATGTACTTTATTTTTTCTACATTTAATCTTTTATCCTATCTAGTCGATAATTAACAATTCACAAAGAACCAGTGAAATTTCTCCTCTGGTTCTTTGGTTAACTATTATTAATTTAAGTAATAATCATCAAAAATACATCTTATTTACTATTTACCTTGCTAATCTAGTCATTAAATAATTTATATGCACCGCCATAAAATTCATTAAATTTATCCTTAAACTCATCTGTTTGTGTGACTTCAATTATAGCCTTTACCCACTCTTCATCAACATTTTCTGGTTGCACAACTAGACCTGTTGGAAATTGAGTAGAACTCTCATCTTCATAAAGATACACTTTAGGATCAAATCCAGCCATCTTCATTGTACTGGAGAAAGTTATTATTGCATCTACATCTTCAATACTTCTAACTGTTGCAGTAGTTTCCGTTTCAATTAATTTTATATTTTTAGGATTATCCTCGATATCTAATAAGGAATAAAAACTTCCTGTTTTCTCACCTAAAGTAATAAGGCCTGTATCTCTAAGTACCCTCAAACTTCTATCCATATTAGTAGGGTCACCAGCTATTGCTATTTGAGCATTTTTTGGCAATTCATCTATACTCTTATATTTAGATGAATATATTGCAAAATAAGAATAGTAAACATAAGGCTCTACCATAGTAAGATCAGTATTATTTTCTTCATTGAAGGTATTTATCCAAGGTAAGTGATTGAGAATCAAACTATCGATATTACCTTCCTTAAGAGCTACAGCTGGAAGATGATTACCATCAAATACAGTTATCTCTATGTCGTAGCCCTTTGGCTCAAGCAACTCCTTCATTATTTGAACTGCTGGTTCATTTAGAGGCATACATCCGACTGTAAATTTTCTCTTTTCTTCTATCTTAGTCTTATCATCTAGTTCATCGCCTGAATTAATTATAATATCCTGCTTTTTATCATCTTTTCCACAAGCTGTCAATATTGTAGATAAGATTATCACACTCATCATAAAAATTAGTATCCTTTTTCTCTTTTTCATTATCTTCGCCTCCATTTAATGTTTTTACTTCTACTTATAGTTGTCTAGTCCTTTTATACCTATGTATGCTCCATCATCATAGTTTTTGTTATATTCAATATTTAAAGCATCCTCTAAGTTATTTTCTTTAAGCTTTTTCTGAATTATTTTCTTTTGAGGATTTCGTTCCAAAGAATTTACAGTTTGCTTTATTCCATCTAGTATAGTTGCGAATTTATTAAATGGAATTCCTATAGCCAGCTCATCTCTGTTCCACTGTGCTAAAAGTCTTGTGCCGGAACACATCATTGATATATTAATCTCGTTAGTTTCAAATGGAAAGGAAGTACATTCCTGACATAATGCCTGCATTCCTGCAATTTTTATTCCTTTAGCCTGCCCACTATGATAGGCATTCCCCTGTATAATTCTCATGGCATTATATGGATTGGTTATTATTATGACTACGTCTGGATTTTCTTTATATTGTTCTAAGGGCATTATTGCAACTCCATAAATATCATGCTGGCAATATACCATATCCCTTGATAAGCTTCTGCTAATACATAAATCTTTATATGACCCATTTTCTGAACGTCTTTTCCCTGATATAGTTCCATTATTTGGTTTTAATAAACCTAATGCCATAGCTGCACCAAGACATGCAAAGTTTTTCAGGCAAACCTTATAGGATTTACCCTGTGATGCATTTCTTACCATGGTACAATACGCCATCATATTATCCATTGTGCTGGCTTTAAATTCATCATATTCTTCTTTTTCAAATATAAATTTTATGCCTACTGCTTTTCTCTCTAATTCCAATAAAGATTCCAATAAAATTGAACTAGTATTAATATCTGACATATTTGATTTTCACCTCCTGAATCTATAAGAATTTTTTATATAACCAGGATCCAATTGCCTGAGTAATTATTACCATTATAAATAGTATAAATACGGAGGTATAAAGTATAGAATTATTAAAGCTTTGATATCCATAGTTTAAAGCTACAGCACCTAATCCTCCTCCGCCTACTGCTCCTGCTATAGTTGTACTTGCAATATAAGTAATTGTAGACATGGTAGCAATAGATATTATAGAGGGCACAGATTCTTTAACAATAATTTTAAATATAATCTGCATATCTGTTGCACCAAAGGATCTAGCTGCCTCTATAAGTTGCTTGTCCACTTCTCTAAAGCCATTTTCCAGCATTCTTGCAATAAATGCAGTCGCAGCAATAGATAAAGGCAATATGGCCGCCTTTTCGCCTACAGTAGTGCCTACAATCATTCTAGTTAAGGGAGATATGGCAACAATAAGTATCAATATTGGAAATGACCTTATGGTATTAACAAGGAAATCAAGTAGCTTATATATCTTCTTTTTAGGATTCAAACCATCTGGTCCATAGATTGTGAGCAATATTGCAAGACCAAACCCCAAGGCAAATCCAATAGTTACTGTAGCTATAACCATCCTCAATGTGGCAAAAATAGATGGTCCAATTATCTTTTTAAAATATTTCATCCATAATGTCCAAAACTCACCATTCAACATATTTCCCCCCTTCCTAAGAATTCTTCATCTAATTCAAAGCACTTCCAAATAACATTTTTGTCATCAAGATACTTCCTTACATTATTAAATTCATCATTGGGTATATTTATTATTATTGAACCTAATGGACTATTTTTATAACTTTCCATCTCTCCGCCTAATATTATGCAGTCTATATTAAGTTCCCTCGCCATCTTTGTAATAATAGGCTGAGAAGCATTATCTTGAGAATAGAATATCTCAATATTTATTCCTGTTTCAGGTAAAGCTATTTCCTTCTGTCCTATAAGGTTCTTTAAGGCTGGCGGCTGATTTAGGAACACTTTCTCTACTGGTCCGACTGCCTCAATTCTTCCGTCTTCAATAATTGCTATTTCTTCGCATATGCTTCTCAAAACATGCATTTCATGAGTAACAATCACCATTGTTATTCCTAAATCCTTATTGATCTTATTTAATAATGAGATTATAGATTTAGTGCTTTTAGGATCTAATGCGGATGTTGCTTCATCACATAAAAGTATTTTAGGTTCCATGGCTAATGCCCTTGCTATTGCAACCCTTTGCTTTTGTCCTCCTGATAATTCTCTAGGTTTTGAGTTGATTTTATCTGGTATATCTATTACCTCCAGCAATTCTCGTACCCTTTTGTCTATAAAGGATTTGTCATAATTCCAGCATCTCAAAGGTAAAGCTATATTTTCATAGACCGTCAGCCTTTCCAGCAATGAGAAATGTTGAAATATCATACCTACATCCTTTCGAAAACTTCTTAGTTCCTTTTCTGAAAGATTTTTCACATCAATATCACCTACATATAAACTTCCTTCATTATATTTCTCCAAGCCATTTATGCATCTAAGCAAGGTTGATTTTCCAGTTCCGCTTCTTCCCACTAATCCAAATATTTTGCCTTCTTCTATTTGTAAATCTATACCTTTTAATACTTCCAGATTACCATAGAATTTCCTAAGGTTTTTAATTTCTATCATATTTTCACTGACTTCCTTTCCTTCCCATAATCCACTTTTTTTCCTTAATTGATAAAGCTCTCATTAGTTAACCTTTTAACATCTTTTATCAGTGTATATTAATTTTAAAAACTAATCTAATCATTTTTCCAAATACCAACAGTGCAATCTATAGCTGCAATTTATGGTAAGATCATCGCTAAAAATTCTTTTATACTTACTAAAATTAATATTATTAATTTAATTATGCGTGAATTTACTAGAAAGGTTAAAATAGCTAGTATTATTCAATAAATTCCTGTCATCTGGTTAATTCATTTGCCCAAATACTATTTTCAATTAATGACTTTAATTGCAATTCAGAAGACCTTCCAAATGAAAGTGTATCTATCATAGCATTTGCTGCTGGATGATAGTATTCTCCTCTTTCTTCCGCTTCTTTACCCGCATTTTTAGCCTTTTCTATTATGGTTAAATCTTTTAATCTCATTTCATTTGGTACAGGATTTAATAACAATGTTTTTCCTTTTAATGGTTGTCCATTGTATTTACCTGTAAGTTTAACTGGCTTATCAGTTACCATAAAACCATCTACAGTATCTGTATCTTTCCCCCATATACTGACATCATGGTTCAATAACCATTTAATAGTTCCCTCTATATCTATAACATCCTTTGGCGAAGTAGCTATCAATGTTACATCCATAGTTGCTATGGCAGGTAAATCTGCACATAGCTCTTCTCCTATAATATCTCCAATGCCACCCATTCCAGCAGTTACTGCAATATGGATTCCCTTTTCCTTTGCTGCCATCATAGTCCCTGATGCAGTCAAGGCACCACTTATACCATTATTACAAGATTCTATGAAAATATCCTTATCAATTCGTATCAATTCCTTAGCTCTATTTCTAAAACTAATAAATTCGTTTATATTTCCTATTATTATTTCTCCCCTATCAACCCAAGTTATACATTTATGCTCCCAGGGCCATAATTTAACAAGGGTTTCATTATCAATGGATTTTAGCCCATGGGTCAATAAAGCTGTTTCTACAAGAAATTTAGTTTCTATATTCATTAATTCTTCACTTCCTTAAACTAATATTATTGATTTAAATCCGTTGTTAACTGCAATTGCTTTTAGTTTCTCCATCTCCTCATCATCAGGAGGCTCGTGGTTTGAAAACTCCTGACGTACTCCAAAGGGTCTATATCTTGTTATCTTATATTTAATATCTTGGTTTTCTAAATATGGCTGCAAAAGCTTTGTTATACTATCTATGGTTTCATAATTATTAATGCCTTTAATTACCACTGTCCTAATTTCATACAGCTTACCTAAACCAGCTAAATACTTAACATTTTTAATAACTACATCATTATATTTTCTTGTAATAGAAAAATGTTCATCCCTATCCATAGCCTTTATATCCAGAATAAATTTATCAGCTATTTCTACTATTTCTCTTTCCTCTAATAAATCTACTCCTCCGTTTGTGTCTACAAAATTAGTTAGACCTATTTTAGTGGTTTCTTTAAACAGCTCTACTAAGAACTTAGATTGCAAAGTACATTCTCCTCCACTGGCTGTAATCCCTTTGATAAATGGTCTATTATACTCTATTCTCTTGAGAACATCTTCTACTGTCATATTATATATTTTAGGTGATGCATCATATTTACATGTTTTTATACACTTATCACAATCTACACATTTAACACTATCCCATATTACTTTATTATTGACAGAATCTAAGGCTTTTTCAGGACATTTCTCTATACATTCCAAACAGTTTATACAATGATTTATAGTTTCCGGATTATGGCAGTAAAAGCAGTTAAAATTACATCCTTGAAAAAATATTGCAGTCCTATTCCCAGGTCCATCTACTACGCTCATATCTATGATTTTATTGATTTTCGCCTTATTCATCTGTAGTCCTTACCATTCTATCTAATATATTATGATTTAGAATCTGTTCTTTTCCTTGCCATAATTCACATGGAAACCATTTTTAAGTCTTTCAAGATCAGATTTTTTAACTAAATACCCACTTACTCTGACTAGATCTCCGTCTTGTCTATAGGACGAAAGATACCTTGCACCAACTTCAAAGCCACCTTTAAATATATCTAAAATAGCATCTGGATTATTTATTGCCGTACTGTCAAATGGAAAATGGTCACTGACTCCTGAAGGAAAGTATTTATGAAATAAGCCTGAATGTCTTAAATGTGCATATATGGGAAGCTCCTGTCCATTGGCTATTCTAACTCCTGCTGTTGTTTCCGCTGTTGATTCTATTTGAGCATGAAGTAAAAAACGGTTATTCATTGCTTTTCCGTATTTACTTTTGAAACTCTTCACCCTATTATCTATGAATTCCATTATTTCTAACCCTAATTTATTGGCTTCATCATCCTTTCCATATACAAATGATTTTCCCTGAATTTTCATCAAATAGGTAACACATTCATGCATGCCAACTATGCCAAACATACCAACAAACCTATCAAGCTCAATAAAGCCTTCTGTTACTAAGAAATTAGTCTTGAAAAAAGTGCTTTCCTCCACTAGAAATCTTATTTTACTTTCCATAAAATTACATAATATATCTATGGCATAGGGTAAATTCTTCTCAAAAAATTCTTCTATGGATTCTGAATCAAAAGCTACTTTATTTAATTTAATCTTTGACAAGGTAAAAGCTCCTCCATTAGATGGAAGTCCATTAAAACAGCTTGCTATACCGTATTCGTCTCCGAAATCCTCCTTAAACATTCTGTCGTTGGCAAAGGCAGGATTAGCACATATAAGAGAGGATTCTATACATTTAACAGCAAAGCCATCTGGAGTTTTTTCTTTATCATATAATAATGTCATATTGGGAATGGTATTTTGTAATTCCTTTTCTAAGTCAATGATTATATTACCTGCCAATGTTTCTTCCGGGCCTATATTTGCATGACAAAAACTATCATTTATTGTTCTATCTAAATGAATTAAAAACCATTTAATCTGTTCCCTTGCCATTTCTTCATTCTCAATATACGGATCTAACAATTTATCAATTCTTCCGACAAAGACCGGATAATTACTAAAGGATGGTACATGATGATAAAATATTAATAGCGAATTAATTACTTCCATCAATGTCTTGGCAGGTTTTAACCTTAGAAAATCACAACCTTCCTTTAAAAGTTTTTCATAATTTGGCAGTATATATCGGGGAGTAAATGTGGCATGTCCTTCACCAAGGTCTGATACTATATCCTTCTCAAATAATTCAAAGTATTCTTCACCAACTCCCTCCGGATATGGAAGCTGATTTTCTGCTATTTTTGCTAATCTTGATACTATTTGGTCATAGGTTAAACTGGGATTTTTTATCTCTTTTAAAACATCTGCCTTTGTTTCATCTATATTTCTATATATCAATATATCCACCTCCATCTATTGATTATCTATTATAGGTTTCCTGCTAAAATTCTTTAAATTACTAATTATCAATACTAAAATAACCACTACAAATGGCAGCATCTGCAATAATTGAGTAGGGACTCCAAATGATGTTAAGGTAAGTGTTATCGCATTGGTATAAGCAAATAATATACCTATAAGAGCTGCCTTTAAAGGATTTCCCTTTCCCACAAGTATAGCTGCAAAAGCTAAAAATCCACGCCCTGCTGTCATATTTTCAGAAAACATACTTAGTCCTGATAAGGGCATATAGGCACCACCTAAGCCTGACATCATTCCCATAATAATCAATGCTATCCACCTATATTTTAATATATTTACTCCTGAGGTCTGAGCTCCTACTTCATTAATTCCAATACCCCTAAGCCTTAGTCCAAAGGGAGTCTTATACATAATTATAGTTCCTACTAATATAGAGATATAGGCTATATATACAAGTATAATTTGATTGTTTAATATCCTATTGATATATGGAATTGACCTTAAAACAGGCATATCTATAGGTTGAAAATTCACAATTTGAGGACTATGGAAGAAACCCCTTACTTTAAATATCTTAGTCAACAACAAAGTAGTCATTGCCCATGACCCAAAATTAAGTGCTATACTTACAATCATTGGATTCGCATTAAAATGAAGTACAAATATACCAAAAACTGCAGCAAGGATTATTCCTGCAAGAATAGCAAGTAAAGTACCTATATAGGGACTTCCTGATAAATAGCTTCCCCATGCAGCGAAGAATGCTGCTGAAAGCATAAAACATTCAAAGGCAATACAAAATGTTCCTGTTTGTTTACTGAAGGAACCACCTATGCTCGTCAATATAATTGGAGTACTCAATCTAAAGGTAGCTGACCATGTTACAGTTCCAAATAAGATTTCCATTATAGTCAACATATTGAAGAGCCTCCTTTATAATTAATTTTCTTTAACTTTATTTTCTCTTTCCATTTGTTAAATAAGTTATCATAGTCAATAGAAACAAATAATACAAATAACATTTGAATTATGATGACTACAAGTCTATTTAACGTAGTCATACGTTCCATATGCAATGCCCCTTGTTTAAGGGCTCCCCATATAAGAGAAACGATTATTACTGCAATTGGATTGTTATTTGCTATACGAGTTATCATAATCCCATCCCAACCTAAATTATTGCTGAAATTAGGTGTAAATCTATAATATGAACCCGTTACCTCTATACCTCCGCCCATTCCCGATATTAGCCCTGACATTAGAAAGACCATTATAAAGGATTTTTTGATATTTACTCCACCCATTCTGGCAAAATTCATATTCTGTCCTATCTGAGTAAATTCATAGCCTTCTAAGGTATATTTATAGATAAACGCTATGAATAGCAGAATTCCTAATGCTATAAAAATCCCAGTATTGGCAGTAGTACCTTTGATGATTGTAGAAAGCCTGGCAGTCTTAAGTATCTGGGGAGTTGTTATAGATGCAGAGCCGTTAGCAGACTGCTGCCCTCCCATTATTACCCACATGGTTATATATTCTGTTAGATACTTTGCTATGAAATTAAGTATCAGAGTTGTTATAAGCTCGTTGATTTTAAAATACATCCTAAGTAATGCCGGTATTAATGCATATAACATTCCAACTACAGATGCAGCTAATAAACATGCTATTACATGCAATCCATGGGGTAATTCTATGGAATATCCGATTATTGCTGCTGATAATGCTCCCATATATAGCTGCCCTTCAATACCTAGGTTAGAAACTCCTGATTTAAAGGCAACTATAGCTGCTCCTCCTACCATTAAGCTGGATATAACCCATCGAATTGTATTTCCAATATTTATCTTGCTTCCAAAGGCACCTTCAACGATATACCCTACAGCTTGCAAAGGACTCTCCCCTTGAACAGCAATCAGAATACATCCAAATAAAAGAGTTAATATAATTGATATACTATATCTTAATATAGTTCCCTTAACCTCATGACTCATCTTAAGCTTCATGGATTTCACCACCTAACATCATAAGACCTATCTGCTCTTCTGTTAATGATCTGCTGTCTTTATGCTCAATTATTGAGCCATTATACATTACCAATATCCTATCAGAAAGCTGCATTACTTCATTGAGCTCATGGCTGATTAACAGTATCCCTACTCCTTCTTCTGCCATTTCAATTATTCTCTTCCATATAAATTCAACTGAGCCAACATCAATCCCTCTAGTTGGGTCTTCAATAATCAATAGCCTTTGCTCTTGTAAAAATTCACGTCCTACTAGAAGTTTCTGTACATTACCTCCTGACAGAGTCTTTACCTTATCTTCTATTCCCTGTATCTTTACTGCATAGTCCTCAACTATTTTATTTGTAAATATATTTATATCTTTATAATCAAGTAGATGTTTGGTTTTAAAACCTTTGGCCCTATGGTAACCCATTATTGCATTTTCCCATATAGTCCCTTCTTTATTAGTACCTACAGATGATCTATCTTGAGCAATATATCCCATTCCCATTTTTCGCCTTTTAGCTATTGTCTCATCTATTACATTTTCTCCTGAGAACAGTATTTCCCCATCATTATTACAGTTTGACAGACCTACTAATGCCTCTACCAGCTCTGCCTGACCTGAACCTGCTATTCCCGATATACCTACTATCTCTCCGGCATGTACACTAAAATTGGCATTTTTAACTCTTGTTATTCCTGATGAATCCTTAACTGATAGGTTCTCAACCTCCAGTACAGTATCTCCTATTCTAGGTTCCGGTTTATCAACTTGCAATATGACTTCTCTTCCAACCATAAGTCTAGCTAATTCTAATTCGTTTGTGTCCTTAGCCCACAAGTTTCCTGTTACTCTGCCATTTTTTAATACTGTAATATCATCAGCAATTTCCAACACTTCTTTCAATTTATGAGTTATAAGTATTATTGTTTTCCCTTGAGCCACTAAAAATCTTATGGCATTAAATAAACCCTCTACTCCTTGAGGAGTCAATACAGAAGTTGGCTCATCCAATATTATAATATCTGCATTTCTATATAAAACCTTTATAATCTCCACTTGCTGCAAAGCAGCAACAGGTAATTCATCTACCTTTGCATCAATTGGAATATTGAATTTATACTTTTTACATATTTCTTCCACTTTTCTTCTGGATTTCTTATAATCTATAAAGATTCCTTTTTTCTGCTCAAACCCCATTATTATATTATCCAAAACTGTCATCTCAGGAAAAACCATAAATTCCTGATATACCATTCCTATTCCATGCCGAACTGCATCTAAGGGGTTCTTAAAATTTACCAGCTCCCCATGAACATATATCTTTCCACTATCAGGGCTTTGAATATTAGTTAGTATATTCATCAAAGTACTTTTGCCCGCACCATTTTCTCCAATTAGTGCATGTACTGTACCTTGTCTGACTTTAAACGTAATATTATCATTGGCCAGCAGGTCCTTAAATTTCTTATTAATATTATGCATTTCCAATACAAATTTATCTTTACCCATATCTCTATCTCCTTGATATGCAAATATAGGAACGATTAAACGTTCCTATATTTAAAAAATATTATTAATAATTTAGTCTATATTGTTCAAATCCTTCATAAACATCTACTTTCCCACTTTTAATATCCTCAATTAATTGTTTAACCTTTACTAATAAATCTTCCGGAATATTTTTTTCATCTCTTTCATCATAAACAGCACCACCTGAGCTTAAGTCAAAGTCAACTGATGTTCCAAATTCTTTTCCTGCTGTATGATCTTCAGCTAAGGATATAATTGCAATATCCATCGACTTAACTGCTGACCAAAATACAGCTGGGTCTATATCTCCTTGCCAATCATCAACGCCAATAACTTTGATACCTGCTTCTGCACAGGCTGATATTACTCCAGGTCCTCCTAAATATGCACTTTGATATATAATATCTACATCATTGTTTTGAATCATCGTCTTAGCTGTTTCTTGTCCCTTAACTGGATCAAATGGGTCTCCTGTAAAGGCAGAGATTACTGATTTACCATTGTTAGCATAGTTAACACCTGCTGTATATCCATCACGGAATCTTTGAACCTTTAGTATATCTTTATGTCCAATCCAACCTACTATATCCTTTTCAGTCATATTTGCAGCTACATAACCAGCTACAAATGATGATTCAAATGGGTCAACAGATACACTTGTTGCATTCTTCTTATCATGTTCCATATAAGTATCTAACATAAATATATGAAGATCCGGATAACTTTCTGCCAATTCATCGGAAAGCTCTAAAGCTACATTGCTTAATTCATCAAACATAGTAAACATAGCTGTATATCCTTGAGCTGCCATTGCTCTAATTTGTTCCGGATACTCTGATGCTTCTGATACTTCAATTGCTTTAACTTCCCAGCCTTTTTTCTCTAATTCTTGGAAACCGCTCCAAATTAAATCTGTAAAATCATTTCCCAATGGTGTTGTTGTTATTAAACATGCTTTTTTAGCAATTTCATCTTTACTTTCTTTACCATTTTCTTCTCCTGTAACTTCTGGTTTTCCTTGATCTGCATTTGCTGGATCTGCCTCTTTCTTTGTACATGCTGTCATTGTCACTACTAGCATAATAGCCATAACTAAACTAAGTAATCTTTTCACTTGTATCTCCCTTTCTTTTAATTTTATAGTTCATCTTTGAACAGGTTTTTCGGATAAAATATAATCAAATTATAATTATCTGGTTTAATTATTAATCACACTTTATCTGCATCTCCTTTATACAAAGATTTTCTTATTTTTTATAAAAATAACCCTCAACATTTTGTCGAGGTTATATTTTTAACAATTTAAATTATAGAAATCTTTATCAAAATACTTAGGAAATTACTATTTGGAGCAAACCGATTTTCCTCCACATCCCCAATTCTCACTTGGATGTTCTTCAATGATTACAGTAGTCTTAGCATAATAATCTTCATTACCTATGGCTTCTGCTAAAGCACGGCTAACTTTCTCTATTGCATCTTGTTTCATATTACTATCCTTCAAAACTCCCTCTTTCATCTTCAATATGATTAATGGCATAATATCTGCTCCTTTCCTATACCTATTAATATAATATTTCTGCTCTTAAATATGGTCTGTCAGTAAACTTCATGGATTCGACATATATCGACATCCACTTAATATTTTTCATCATAGCATATTAATTCTAGATAGTACAATTAAATATATCTATCCTAATATTTTATCTATATGTTTTTTCTATAACGTTTATTTTTACAGTTATAGCTACAATATTTTATAAATAACCCAATAATTTGCTGCATAATTTATTTATTAGAATGAATGAACTGTAATACATCTTCTACAGTAGCTCTTGTTCTAGGGCCTTTTTGCATACATTTTAGAGCAGCCGATGCAGAGGCAAATTCAATGGCTCCATATCTATCCATTCCTTTGCAGAAATAAGCATAAATGAATCCTGCCAAGAAACAATCTCCGGCTCCCGTAGTATCAATAGCTTCTACAGTATATGCATCCCTATAAATGGATTCCTCAGCATCATACCACAATGCCCCTTCATCGCCAGCAGTACATATTACCCCTTGAGGAACAGAATATTTTTTCAAGAATTTTTCTACTCCCTTATGATAATCTACCTCGCCTGTGATTTCAAAATAACCCTCTCGTCCACCGGAAACTATAGTAGAAAGACTAATCATTTCCTCTATCTCTTCCATGGTAACACCACATGCATTCATAAAGCTTGGGATACACTGCATATTATACACAACGGGAATTCCTTTTTTCTTAGCTAATCTCCCAAGATAAATAGATGCACGAGATGAAAACATATCAGTATAAAATACATCAATCTCATCCAGTATATCCTCCGGAAGCTCTTCCGGCTGCAGGTCTAATACCGAATCTCCTAAATTCGCAATAATACAGTGCTTCCCACCTGGAGCAGTTATAATGAATGTATGCAGAGTTGAACCACCCGGCTTAGTAACTAGAAATCTATCACAAACACCATCTTCTACTAAGGTCCTTCGGAATTCATCTCCATATTTATCATCACCAATTTTTCCTGCCTGATAAGCCTCTACACCATAGCTAGCCAATGCTACTGAAAGATTAGCAGCACTCCCTCCCGGTAAAAGTTTTTCAGAATCTATAAAACCAAATCCATCCTCCTTTGGTAGTTCTCTTGTTTCTAATATGACATCCATAGCCACCGTTCCAAGCGAAAGTACCCTCTTCTTTTTTTCCATTAGATATCTCTCTCCTTCATCTTACCTTATTAAATCCTTACAAGCTTTATATGTATGATTAGTTCAATGTCTACAAGCTAACTCTAAAGGTATCAAAATTTTATTCTTAATTAAAGAACTATTAAAGGATTTAATAATTCAAGTCTCCAATATAGAAAAATCTAATGATCTTTAGTCTGCTGTAATAATAAAATATAAGAAAAGCTACTTCTAATGAAAAATTAGAAGTAGCTTTTCTTTAAATTCATCAAGGTTAATTTCTTAAAGTAAAAAACAAAGAGTAGAACTTTTCGATCTGTTATAAAATATAATTCATGTTATTTTAATGGTGATGGTGAAATATACTCATGGATAATGCCATGACGATCATACCCGCTATAGCTCCATATACTGATATATGATGATCCTCATATCTTTGAGATGATGGTAATAATTCGTCTAATGACACAAATATCATAATTCCTGCCACTATGGAAAAAAGAATTCCAAAGACTAAATCATTAAAAAATCTTGAGAGGATTAAATATCCAATAATTGCACCGAAGGGCTGACACAGACCTACAAATAAGGAATATAGAAATGCCTTCCTTTTACTTCCCGTTGAATAATAAATTGGTACCGATATAGCAATACTCAATGGTATGTTATGAAGGATTACTGCTGCTGCTATTGGAACCGCTACAGATATATCTTTTAATCCAGCGGTAAAGATTGCTAATCCTTCAGGCAAATTATGTATAGCTATTGCAACAGCTGACATGATTCCTAGTTTTGATAGGTGTTCACCATTTTGATCATGATGATGACCATGTTCATGATGATGGTCATCATGTCCATGATAATGTCCTCCAAATTTATGGACTAGTTTCTCTACAATTGCAGTAATTAGCATTCCGCCAAAGAAACCTGCTAAGGCCACTAGATGACCTCCTTGTTCCCCAAAATATGATTCTATCAATTCCATACCTTCTGGTAAGATAGCCATAAAAGATACATATATCATTATTCCAGCTGAAAAACTTAAAGCGATAGCTAAAAATCTTTTATTTGTTTCTTTTATAAAAAAAGATAATATACTACCAAGTCCCATAGATAAACCCACTATGGTTGTAAGCCCCAACGATAATACTACTTCTTTACTCATTTTTCACATCCTCTCTTAGCTTTTGCTTTTTTGCTAAAAAACTGGCTATTAGTGCTGTAATTGGAATAGTAAGCACTAGCCCAATACTGCCTGCTAAGGATCTAACTACTTCCGTAGCTATTATATCCGAATTCATAATCTCTATTAATTGTGCTTCATACGCCATAAATAATAATAGAAGAGGAATAGATGACCCAGTATATGCAAGTATTAAGGTATTGGTCATAGTTCCCATTACATCTTTACCCACATTCATACCTGATATAAATAATTCTTTTCTTGAAAGATTATTATTTACATTATTAACTTCCTCTATAGCTGATGCTATGGACATCCCAACATCCATGACTGCCCCTAATGACCCTAATATTATCCCTGCAAAAAGTAGATTTTTAAAATTGAATTCTATTTCCTGAGGAATATACATTAACATTGTTGCCTCATCAGCACTTAATCCTGTAAGATGTATTTTTAATCCCACATAATATGATATTAAACCTGCTATAATAACACCTGCCGAAGTACCTGCTATTGCTGCTATACTCTTAGTATTGACACCAGATACTAAAAATATAGTTATAATCGTAACTCCTATTGAAATTAGCACAGATATAGGTATAGGGTTTACCCCTTTAAGTATCTGAGGTAATAGTATATAAAATACTGATCCTATTGTTAGAGCTAGTGATATAATTGCTTTTAATCCTTTAGTCCTTCCAATTATAAGAATCAATATAGCGAATAAAATAGCTAGATATATAATATAATTAGCTCTCTCGTAATCTGCAATATATACTTCATAATCTCCATCCTGAAGCTCTTCCATCACTACTAATATCTTGTCCCCCTTCTTCACAAAGAAGTTATAGGCCTCGTTATCAGAGAGATGGTTTTCTATGTCAATTATTTCTCCTTTATGATTTCCACTAGTAATCTTTAATTTTACTCTTTGTAACCTGATGCCCTCATATAAATCTTCACTCTCTTCTGCATCTCCAGCTTCAAGGACCACAGCCTTTTCCACCACTGATTGCATATCTTCCGCCAATACCATGGAATTAACCAAAATCAATAATAATATAATAATTGATATTACTTTTTTCATAATTACCTCCCTTATGATCTTTTGTAAAAAAGGCTTCTACCTAAAGAATTAATATATTAAGGAAGCCTTTTTGAAACCCATCTAGAAAAAATTCACCTTAAAAATATGGCTTTCCTATGTATTATAGAATATTATATCATATTGAACTATGATAAAAGAATAAAAAATATATTGCCAAGAGAACCCCTTCCCTTGGCAATATCCTAACTCATTGCTACTGTTATAATTGGTACAATAATAGATATTATAAAAGATGCTATAAGTAAATATATTATAATTTTGGTCATTTTTGATCTATTCATAGTACACCTCCAACTATATAAATTATACTCTAATTATATACAGGATTCCAGTCTAATATATTGTAAATTCTTTAATTTTATGATAATATATTATAGAACTATTTAAGGGTGGTTAACTCAGCTGGTAGAGTGTCATCTTGACGTGGTGAAAGTCGTAGGTTCGAGTCCTATACCGCCCACCAATATTCAATTAACAATTCACAATGCACAATGCACAATTAAAAATTTAAGTAATTAAAAGGATAGTAAATCTACTATTCTTTTTTTGTCTATTTTTTTCTAATTATATCTGATATAATTAGAGTGTCTAAATAAATTAAAAGGGGTGTTTTGATTGAAGATATTAGTTGGTAAAGGCGGAGAAATAAAAGTTCTTCTAGTATTTAAGGGACAAGATAATTTAGATAGCTCACCTGAATTATATAGCTATTTGAAGGAAAGAGAAATTTTTAAGGGTACCTGTGGTGAAATTTATTCAGACATTTCTCCTAAGGGAAATAATGTAATTCTATTGGGACTAGGAGAAGAAGAAAAATTAACCCTTGAGTCTCTTAGAAAAACTTTTTATAAACTAGGTAAAGAATTGATGAAATATAAGGTAGAATCAGCAGAAGTAGAAGTACCTAAATTTGAAAATCTTTGCTATAGAAAGACTAATATGGCCATAGCAGAGGGTCTTTTACAATCAGAATATGCATTTGAAAAATATCTATCAAAAAAGAAAACAAAACCTACAGTTAAAGAGTTTTTCTTAAATGTATTAGAAGATAGAAAAGATAAGGTTGAAGAAGGAATTGAAGAAATTAACAATATTATTGAAGGTATATTCCTAGCAAGAGATCTAGTTAATGAGCCTGCAATGGCAATGACTCCTGTAGAGCTTGCTAAAAGAGCTAAAGAAGAATTAACAGGCTTAGGAGTTGAAGTAGAAGTTTATGGCAAAGATAAAATAGAAGAAATGGAAATGAAAGCATTTCTAGCTGTATCTAAAGGCTCTGCTATTCCACCTCAATTTATAGTAATGAAATGGAATGGAGATAGTGCATCAGAGGAAAAACTTGCTCTCGTTGGTAAAGGACTTACCTATGATTCAGGTGGATATTCTATAAAACCTGGAGATAGCATGATAAATATGTATAACGATATGGCCGGATCTGCTTCTGTAATTGGTACAATGAAATCAATCGCTAGATCTAAGCTAAAGAAGAATGTTGTTGCAATTGTGGCAGCTTGTGAAAACTTAATCTCTGGAGAAGCATATAAACCTGGAGATATAGTTGGATCCATGGCTGGAAAAACTATAGAGGTATCAAGTACTGATGCAGAAGGTAGATTAACTTTGGCAGATGCATTATGGTATGCTGCAACAGTGGAAAAAGCAAATCAAATAATCGATATAGCTACTCTTACTGGAGCATGTGTTGTTGCTTTAGGCAGCATAAATACTGGAGCTGTAACTAATGATGAAAGTTTAATGAATAAAGTCAAAGATGCTGCAGAATTAGCAGGTGAGCCAGTATGGCAAATGCCTTCAAATGATGAATATAGAGATTTAATAAAAGGAACTGTTGGTGATTTAAAAAATACCGGCGGAAGGGGAGCAGGCACAATAACTGCTGGACTTTTCTTAGAAGAGTTTGTAAACAATACTCCTTGGGTTCATTTAGATATAGCTGGAACTGCTTTTCTATCATCTGAAAGAGGATATTTACCTAAGGGAGCTACGGGAGTTCCTGTAAAGACTTTATATCATTTAGCTAAGGGATGTAAAGGAGAAGGATGTAATCATTAAAAGCTAGAGGTTGCCTCTAGCTTTTTTATCTTTAACCATAATATATCTAACCTTCTTGCCTTTCAGACTTAAATGTAAATGCAATTATAGTTGATATTACAAGAAGTATTCCTGCTACTATATATGCAGTATTATAGTTATGGGTGGAGTCAAAAATCGCTGCTGCTGTCATAGGACCTATAATCCCTCCAACTCCCCATCCCGTATAGGTAAGACCATAATTTATTCCAAAATTCTTTATTCCATATAAATCTGTTACAGTTGCAGGAAAAACTGAAAACCCCGCACCATAGCATAAGCCTGCTATGGCCACCCCTATTGCTAGAAGACCTATATTTGAATATTTGGCAAATAGAAACATATTTACTCCTTGTAGAATAAATACCATTTTCATAAGACTTACTCTTCCTATTTTATCTGATAGAGTGCCTCCCAATATTCTCCCAAGAGCATTAAATATAGAAAGCAAAATTACTAATATAAATCCTGCTTGCCAATTTACTTGGCTTTTAGCGATACTGGATACATGTCCTATAATCATTAGACCCGCAGAAGATGAAAAGGTCAACATAAGCCAAAGTTTATAGAAATTCAGTGTCTTTATCATTTCCTTCCATGTGAAATCATTAGATGCTTTATCTTTTTTCTTTTCAGTAGAAGTAGTTTTCTGAGACAAGAAACCTTCAGGGGGGTTCTCCAATAACTGTGCCAATATCAATGTGAGAATTAAAGCTCCAACTCCTATGTAGATAAAAGTCTTAGATATTCCTACTTTATCTATCAAATAATTTGCTAATGGCGAATAGAATACGGAAGATAAACCGACACCAGCTACTACTATTCCAGTTATCATTCCCTTCTTTTCATGGGGAAACCATTTTACTGCTGGCGGTACTGTAGATGCATTTACAGTGCCTATTCCAGTTCCAGCTATTACCCCCATGGTTAGTATCATAATCTTTGGATCTGTAAATATCCCTGAGAATATGAGACCCGCCCCCATTAATATACCCCCAATTGTAACTGTTAATTTTGGACCTTTTTCATCTTGTATCTTCCCAAATATAACCATGGCAATTACAAAAAACACTGTAACCATTGTATAAGGAAGTGATGCTTCCTTACTGGTCCAATTAAGATCTTCAATTAATGCTTTGCTAATTACACTCCATATGTACACTAAACCTGCTATGACATTAGTTAATGTAGCTGCCCATAATACTTTATATTTTTTTGTGGTTAGATCCTTCTCCATATTAGCCCCCTTGTAAAGTCATTATTTTGTACTACAATATTATATCATTGAAAAATCCTACCTACAACAAAGATAGCATAATCATAGTATTAAAAAATCTCCTTAGAATTTTCTCTTTTATAAAACATATAAATAAATATCTGACTATTTTCAAGAGGTGATTTTTTGAATAAAAATAGATTTATTTACGGATCAATTATTATGGTTTTTATGAACTTTCTTATGAAAATCATTGGGTTTGCTTATGAAGTTGCTCTATCAAAATTTCTAGGAGCAGAAGCCATGGGATTATTTCAAATTTCCATGTCCACCCTTATGACTTTCTTAATTATAACTACTTCTGGAATTCCTACGTCTGTAACAAAGTTAGTAGCTCAAGAAAACTCTAAAAAGAATTATAATAATGTAGAAAGCATATTTAATTCAACCCTTACTTTTAACCTTTTTGCTTCTATTATAATTAGTATAATCCTACTATTATTTTCTGAATTCATTTCTATTAAGATGCTTAAAAGCAAAGATATGGTGCTTGGTGTATATTTCATGATTCCAGCTATTATTATTCTTTCTGCAAGCTCAATATTGAGATCATATTTCTATGGTATGAAGGATATGATAACCCCCAGTATTGCACAGATAATCGAGCATTTGACCAGATTCATCATTATCGTGGGCATTCTTTATTATGTGTGCCCTGTAGAACCTATACATGGAGCTACCATAGCTATTCTAGGAATCAGTATTGGAGAATTCTTCGACCTTATGTGGTCACTATTCTCTAAAAGACGGCTATATAAAACTAAGAGCAATTACCCAATTGATAAAAAAAATGAAAAATCTTGCTTAATTAAGGTTTTATATATGTCTATACCTTTAACTATCTCAGGATCATTTGGTGTTATCCTAAGATTTATCAACACAATCCTTATACCTAACAGACTTATGGCTGCAGGATATACTAGTAGTGAGTCTATCTCAATATTTGGGAGAATTATGGGAATGACCATGCCCTTGATTGGATTATCCTTTATAGTTACATCTGCTTTAGTTATCAATCTAATACCTAGCTTATCAGAGCAGATAGCTTTGAAGAGATATAAAGATATAAAAAGAGATATACATTTATCTATCAAAGTCACTTTGTTAGTAGCACTTCCTCTGATGTCTTTATATGTAGGACTCTCTAAACCATTAGCTATCCTTTTATACAATGACCCTCTAGTGGCTAATTTTATACATGTAATGGCTTATGGTACTGTTTTGTTGGCACTACAACATACCTTCTCGGGCATACTATTGGGTCTTAATAAGCAAACCAGTGCTACTGTCAATAGTATAATAGGTATGATTCTCCGAATAATTCTTATATATATTTTCGTGGGAAACCCCAGATTTGGAGTAAATGGAATTTTTATTTCTTTTTATGGTTCTAATACAGTGATTTTAATCTTGAATCTTATTGCAATACGGTCTGTAGTAAAATTTGATATTGACTATATAGATATTATAGGAAAACCTTTAGTTGCTTCTATATTTATGATTGGGTTTATCTATTTATCTATCCATGATATAGGAAACCTTCAAAACATTAGCACCTTAGGGTTTGTATCTAGCTTATTAGCTGGCAGTCTAGCTTATATTTTTGTTCTATTCTTGACTAAAGCAATACCTAAAAACCTCTTTAAAAAATTAATTAAACTTCCTTAAAATATATGATATTGTAAGGTTTTTGTAACCCCTCCTTTACCAAATTATTGTATAATTTAGCTAAAGGAGATGAATAAAATGAGGAATAGAAAATCAATCTTTATAATGGTTTTAGTTTTTGCTTTGATAGTTTCAGGATGTAGTGCAAAAAAATCTGAATCCTATGATATGTCTGTTCAGGATAGGGCTCCTGCTGAACCATCAGCCGAAAATGAAGAAAGAGGCATGGATAGTGTAGGTGAAGATAAAAAATCCGAATATGATCTAATCGAGCCTGATAAGATAATTACCACAGTATCAATTTCTATGCAAACAAAAGAATTTATGGCTACTGTTGAAAAGTTAAATTCTCTCATAGGTAAATATAAGGGTTATATTGAGAATTCAGATATCTCCTACAATAATTATGTTTATTCTACTAGTTTAAAGCATTCTCAGTATTCAATTAGAATTCCAAGGGAAAATCTGGATACTTTTAAAAATGAATTAAAGGAAATTGGAAATATAATCTCTGAAAACACTTCTAAAGTAGATATTACTAAACAGTATCGAGATACAGAATCTAGACTAAAGGTTTTAGAAGTTAAGGAAGGAAGAATACTTGATCTGCTAAAGAAAGCAGAGAAAATGGAAGATATAATAGCTCTTGAAAATCAACTTACCAATATTATTTATGAAAAGGAAAATTTAACTGCTAATATAATGGATATGGATGATAAGGTAAATTATAGTACTGTTAATTTCTATCTTGAAGAAGTGGCAAAACTAACTCCCGGTGAAAATATAAAAACTCCTTTCTGGACTAAGGTAGGAAATGCATTTAAAGATTCTTTATATTTCTTTACCTACAATATTGAAAACTTAATTATATCCTTTATATATTTCCTTCCATATGGAATAATCATAGGAGTTGTAGCTTATGTAGTATGGAAGTTTATAAGAAAGAGGAATAATACGCTTCCTAAAGAGTAAAAAGCAAGGGAACCCCTTGCTTTTTTTATATACTTCTGGTTTCTTCCTTTAACCAAGCTCTTTCTTCATCATTCAAATAGGACGAAAGTTTACTAAATACATCTTTATGATATTCATTTAGCCATGTTCTTTCATTTTCAGTTAATAACTCTACATCTATTCCTTCTAAATCTATTGGAACAAAGGATATTGTTTCAAATTTCATAAATTGACCTGAATCTGTTAAAATGTCTTCTTGTACTACTGCCACATTTTCTATTCTTACCCCATGACTACCCTCTTTATATACACCTGGTTCTATAGTTACTATCATTCCTGCTTCAAGTACTACAGTATTTGCTACCATGGCAAAACCATGAGGTCCCTCATGTACATTAAGTAAAAATCCAACACCATGTCCAGTACCGCATTTATAGTCTATACCTTCCTGCCACAATGGATATCTTGCCAAGACATCGAGGCTATGACCTGTTGCACCATAAAGAAATCTAGCATTGCCCAAATTGATATGAGCTTTTAATGTTAAAGTAAAGTCCCTTTTTTCTTCATCAGTTATAGGACCCATAACCATGGTTCTAGTAATATCAGTTGTTCCATCATAGTATTGACCACCAGAATCAACTAGATATAATCCTTCTTTCTTTATCTCTGCATTAGAATTTTCACTAGCTGAATAATGCATCATAGCTGCATTTTCTCTATATGCCGAGATAGTACCAAAACTTGGTTCAATAAAGCCTTCTTGCTCTTTCCTAAATTCTAATAATTTATCCTGTGCTGACATTTCAGTAACTGGAATATTTCCTACATTCTTATCAAGCCAATGAAAGAATTTTACCAAAGCAACTCCATCTTTAATATAGGCATTACTTTGGTTTTCAATTTCTGTAGGGTTTTTAATCCCTTTAAGTTTAGTGGTTATATTAGTTTCACTAATTATTTTACATTCCGATGGAATAGATTTGTAAAGCCATCTGTTAATCTTATTTTTATCTAAAAACACCTTGGAATTCTTATCTATAGCATTCACATAATCCGCCACTTCTTCATATTCTGCTACTTCCACTCCATTTTGATTTAAAAAGATTTCTACTTCTTCATTTATCTTATCTTTATCTGTAAATAGATATGCCTTGTCCATTGAAATCAGTCCATAGGATATAATTACAGGATTATTCTCTACATCTTTACCTCTTATATTATAAAGCCAAGCTATATCATCTAGGCTACCTAACAGGAAATAATCTGCACAATATTTTTTCATCTCTATCCTAACTTCTTCTATTTTCTCTCTGCTAGTTTTTCCAGTATATTTTATATCATGTAAAAAAGCCTCTTCTTTAGAAAGTCTAGGTCTATCTTCCCAAATCTCCCCTACTAGATCAAATTCATCAACAAACTTTATCTTCTTTTCTTTAAATTCTTTTTCCAAGTTTTGGACAGAAGACTCTGGAAATGTTTTTCCGTCAAAACCTAAAGAATCCCCATCATTCAATTTCTCTTTTAACCATTCAGTATAAGTTGGAAATCCAGGGATTCTCATTTTAAATAACTTATATTCACTACCAGCTAATTCATTCTCAGCTTGAATGAAATATCTACCATCAGTCCAGAGAATTGCTTCCTCTTGAGTGATGACTACAGTACCAGCTGAACCTGTAAACCCTGATATCCATACTCTTCCTTTGTAGTAATCAGCTACATATTCAGATTGATGTGGATCAGCTGTATTTACGATATAGGCAGTAATTCCTCTATCCTTCATTAAATGTCTTAACTTACTAACTCTTTCATTAATTGTCATACTTGACCTCCTTAGACTTTTCTAATCTTACTAATAATATTGCTATAAAAATAGCACTAATTCCTCCTATTAACTTACTAACTATAAATGGATTAATTGTCTCAGGTGAAACTGATGATATATATCCCAGCTGTCCCCCAAAAGTAAATGCACCAGATACAATAAAAGCAGCATTTAATACCTTTCCTTTTTCATTCATTTTATCATAAATTCCTAGCATTGGAATACAATTAGCTAGAGAAGTAAATATCCCTAATATAGAATATTGATCTAGTTCAAATTTTTTACCTATTTTAGATAGATATCGGTGCAACTTTCTTGATAAGAAATAAAACATAGGATAAGCCCCAGACAATATAATGCCAATTTTAATCACAAGTATAACCCCTTCCTCCAGAGGTATCATACCAGGAACTAATTCATATCCAAACATAAAACTAATAATACTTATAATCAAACCAATGGTACTAATCCCCATTATAATCTTACCTATTATATTGAAGATTTTAACCATATTATTTGGAGATTTGAGTAATCCCAAAATTATTATAATCGAGAATATAAGAACAGGTATTAGATTAAAAACAATATCCATAAATCCTATATTCATCATAGCTCCGCCTACAACCATCCCGAGGGGCAAAGTAGTAATACCTGCTAAAATTCCTTTAGCAAAAAATTTAAAATCTTTCTTAGATACAAGTCCTACTGCAACTGGAATAGTAAATGAAATCGTAGCGCCTAACATAGAAGCTAGTATAAGTCCATTAAGCTTACCGATAACTTCAGACTTTGCTATTTCAATACTCGTTGTATATCCCCCTAAATCTACAGCCAGAATACTACTGAGAAAAACTGAAGGATCAGCATTGATCAGATTGGCTAAAGGATTTAGTATAAACATAAAATATTTCGCTATAACTGGTGATAAGCTATAAATACCAATTATAGTTAAAGCCAATTCCCCCAAAGCTTTAAATCCCTCATCAAACTTTTCTCCCAGTCCAAATCTATTATTTAGTATCTTGTCTATTCCCGCTATAATTGAAAAAGCAACTATTATATAAACCACTTCACACCTCTATTATATTGGATTCTTATGAAACTCTTAATTAATCTTCTATGTATTAGAAGAATATACAACTTTACCATCTATAATGGTTTTTATTAATTTTGCATTAGTATTGTATGCCGGTATTCCTTCAAATATCAAGATATCAGCATCCTTTCCTTCCTCTAAGGAACCCACTCTATTATCTATGCCTAATACCTTTGCAGCATTTATTGTTATCATTCTTAGAGCTCTTTCCACCTCTAATCCTTCTCTAACAGCTTCCCCAGCATGATGAATCAAGCTATCTATACTAATTATTGGAGCGTCTGAAGTCAGAGCAGTTAATACACCTCTATTATCCAATTCAACTACACTTTCTATATCAACTATTCTGCCTTCTCCAAAGCTTTTAATAGAACCAATAGGTCCAAAAACTATTGAGCATTTAGACTCTACTATTTCCTCAATATAATCACTAGCTCCCCATGCATGATCAAGAGAAAATTCAAAACCAAGCTTCTTTGCCACTTCTATTGCAGTCATCATATCAAATTGAGTACAATGTATCTTCAATGGGAGTTCTTTCTTTAGCACTGGTATAATGACCTCTAAATCCTTATCGTATTTAGGCATTTCTTTCTTGCCCAATTCAGCCTCTTCCTTATGACTTAGATATTTCTCAGCTTTATTAAATAAATCCAATATTATACTAGGAATAGCCATTCTACTAGATGGCGCTTGATTTCTATCTCCATAAGTTCTCTTAGGATTTCCGCCTAAAGCAACTTTTAAAGCAACAGGGTTTTTAATCGTCATTTCAAATATATTATCACCATAGGTCTTAGAAGCAAAAACTAATCCACATATAACATTTCCACTACCTGGTGTAATTCCCAATGTAGTTATACCATTTTCATAAGCATATCTAAAATCCTGAGAATCTGGATCAATACCATATATTGCTTCCATACTAGCAGTTATATTGTTAGTCATCTCATTTAAATCATCAACGGCAGTTGCTTCACTAAAATTCATACCACCTATATGTGAATGACAATCTATAAATCCCGGAAGTACTACCATACCATCAGCATCAAATACTTCCACTTCCTTACGACTTGAAACAATATAGTCTAACAATACTTCATTATGTTTATCAATCTTAAGAATTTTGCCATCATCAGCGATTATATATCCTTTTTCTATTATTCTATCAGCCATTGTAAAAATTCTTGCATTTTTTATTACTAACACTGGAATCCCTCCTCACCATAAACAAGCTCACCATGAACTATTGTATTAGCAACTCTTGAATCATAGAATTCAATGGGATTCTTATTATATATGACTATATCTGCAAACTTTCCTTCTTCAATACTTCCCAGTATATGATCTATACCTAGCATCTTAGCAGGATTTAATGTCATCATTTTGATAATTTCTTCCTTATCAACCCCCACTTTATAAAACTCTATGGCATTCCAAAGGTACTTTACCTTACCTCCTGTCCCATAAGTACTAGTAAGTGTAAAACTTATTAAATTTCCTTCCTTTTGAAGCTCCGCAATCTTATATAAATCTGTTTCATTATATCTTCTCTCTGTAAGATATATCTGCTCTCCAACTATAATAGAAGCTCCTGCATCTTTTATGCTATCAATACATCTATCTGCTTGATAAGCACCTACAATATTAAGCTTTATATCGCCAAATTCTTTGATAAGATGAAGAAGAGCGTTTATTTCAGCTGATTTATTGGCCGTAATAAATAAAGGTAATCTGCCCCCTAAAATATCATCTACTATTTCCTTGTTGGCTTCTGATCTATTATTTAAAAACTCTTCTAGCTTTGAAAATACTCCCATTCTTGTCATCGGGCATATATTTTTCTTACCATAGTAATCTTTAACATTGTTAACAATAGAGCCTTTCATACCAACAGGTTCTCTTATTAACATAGTACTTGAATTTTTGCCCCAAGTCCTATATGCAGCCATTTGACCTCCTATAATATTTGTATTTCCAGGGGATGCTCCTATAGTTGTTATACCTACTTTATATAGCTCCTCTAAATCAATTTCCCTATGGTTAAATGAATATTTTATTTTAGACTCTGGAGTTATAGGGTTTGAAGCTTCATTATGGTCCTTTATGCTAAAAGAAATATCCATACACCCAAAGCTGCTTACTGGATCAATAAATCCCGGAAAAACCTCCTTATCTCTTGCATCAATTATCTTTTTATTTTCTACTATAATGTTTTTACCTATCTCTTTTATAATTCCATTCTCTATTAAGATATCATGGTCATCTAAAACAATACCATTGCCTACATGAATATTTCCATTTTTAATAATCAAATTTCTTACTCCTCCTCGTATAATATAGTTACAGTTTAATAACTGTATCTCTTTTCTATCTCACTGTTCTTATGAGATAATATTTGTACAGATAGGGGTCGTAGATCTCCTCCTTGAAGCGTTGTCTTCCTAAATAAGGGTTACGCCTCTTCTTTACATCCATATGCGAATGAGCTGGATAGTACCTAGTTACTGAATATCTAACGAGGTTGTATTGTGTAAAGTAGAGAGGTTCTAGTCTTTATCTGTTAATATTCTAAAAGCTGGTGATTTTATGTTTTATGTTGGTATTGATATTGCTAAGAAAAACCATGAAGCTTCTATTATTGATTCTAATGGTAAGCTTTTAGATAAAAGTATTACTTTTTCAAATTCTGAGTCTGGAAGCAATAAGCTACTTTCCTTACTTAATAAATTTGAAGCTGATTCCTCCAATGTTATTATTGGAATGGAAGCTACTGGTCATTACTGGCTTAGTCTTTATTCTCATCTATTGAATCTTGGATTTACAGTCTATGTTATTAATCCTATCCAATCTGAAGCATTTAGAAAAATGTATATTAGACAAACTAAAAATGACTCTAAAGATTCTTTTATCATAGCCCAAATCATGCGTTTTGGTGAGTTTTCAACTACTTCTTTAGCTGATGAAGATATTATGGCTTTACGCCAACTTTCTCGCTATCGTTTTTCTTTGGTAGATGAATGCTCAGACTGGAAACGCAAGTGTATTGCATTGTTAGATCAGGTTTTCCCTGAGTACTCAAAGCTTTTCTCTGATACATTTGGAGTTACATCTAGGGAGCTACTCTCTAACTACCCTACTCCTGAGGATATACTATCTATAGATACTGATACTCTTTCTAAGCTTTTATCTGCAGCAAGTAGAGGTCGATTTGGAATCTCCAAGGCTTCTGAAATACAGGAAATTGCTTCTAATACTTTTGGTATTAGTTTTGCAAAAGATGCCTTTACTTTCCAAATTAAACAAATCATTGCTCAAATCAACTTTATCGAAGGACAGTTGAAGGATCTTGAAAATGAAATAGCTACTTTGCTTCATAGAACTAATCAGATTATCACTACAATCACTGGAATTGGTGATATTCTTGGTGCTGTTATTATCGGAGAAATTGGTGATATTTCACGTTTTGAATCAGCATCCCAGTTGGTAGCCTATGCAGGTCTTGATGCTTCTGTAAAACAATCTGGAGACTTTATCGGAACACATACTAAAATATCTAAACGTGGTTCTCCTTATCTTCGTAGAGCAATTTGGCTAGCTGCTACTGTTGCAGCTTTTAAAGATCCAGCATTGTCTTTGTACTATCAATCGTTAAGAGCACGCGGTAAGCATCACCTCACAGCCATAGGTGCTGTAGCTAGAAAGGTGTGTAATATTATTTTTGCTGTACTTTCTAATAATAAACCATATGTTCCAAATATTAACTAATTGTATGTTTAAGTATAAATTCAGCCTAATCTCCAAACTCTTGACTTAGGCTTATTTGTTTTGCCTAATTTTACATAAGAATTTGTGGCAGGCTCTGTCAAGGGACTCTTTTTCCCTTGATTGAGTTCTGACATAAATTTTATAATTTCCAAGGCAAAATAAATTAAATTTTTTCTTGACATTTAATAGCTGGTCTTATTTATGAGTAATTATTAGTGATTTAGAGCAAGACATAGTTTATAATTAGCCTATGTCTTGCTCCATTCAATTAAGGGGTTATTAACATTAATTAAATCCTAGTGGTTTTCTATCTCCCAGAGATATATACTTTAGTGTAGTCTACACCAGAAATTGAATTGAAATGGTAATTCTTCACATATTTAGCTGTAAAGAATGTTGATGAAGCTGTGTACGTAGGAACTATTACTGCTGTACCTACAAGAATCTTTTCTGCCTCTACAAATAACTCTGCTCTTTCTTGATTATCTGGAGAATTAGAAGCCTTTGCTAAGATTTCAGCAAACTTATCAGCATCTGGACCAGACCAGCCTGATTTATCACTATTGAAATATCCATTGACAGGTTCATATAATTCTAATAAACCATTAGGGTCATTGTAATATGGTCCCCAACCTGAAGTACAGATATCATAATCTCCAGCATGAACTCTATCCCACATAACATTCCACTCTATCATGTCAATTTTTATTTCAACACCTAACTTTTCTTTCCACTGTTGTAATAACCATTCTGCAGATTTCTTAGAATATTCAGTTGTACCTCTAGTTACATAACTAACATCCATTTTAGCTGGATCTGGATCAAAGCCTTCTTCCTTAAGTCCCTCTATTAAAAGAGCCTTTGGATCTGGATATTGTTTCAAAAGATCCTTTATAACTTCATTTTTACCATTTGTTCTCTCCATGTATGGTATTTCTCCCACATTAATAACGGATGGCATCATTGAATAAAGTGGTTCTGCTTTGCCATTTCTTAAATCTTCAACATATTTTTCTCTATCAAATGCTAATGAGAATGCTAACCTTATTTTTGGATTCTTAAAATATTTATTGCTACAATTAAATCCGAAAAATTCAGGTGCATTTCCAGGAGTAAGACTCATATCAAATCTTCCATCAGCATTAATAAGGTCTATCCATTCAGTGTCTCTTGCTCCAACAACGTCAATATCTCCGCTGATTAACGCTTGTGCAGCAGTAGCAGGATCTTGAATAAGCTTTCTTTCAATTTTTTGGAGTTTTACATCTGAAGCGCCCCAATATTTCTCATTTTTAACAAAAGTCATTTGAACATTTTGATCCCAGCTTTCAAGTAAAAAAGGTCCATTCATTACAACTTTATCTATGGATGATCCATATCCAGTTCCCCATTCTTCATATTTATCTTGTCTAACTGGCTTTGCACCTGTAAGTAAATCAAGGAAATATCCATATGGCTTAACTAATGTAAATTCAATTGTTTTATCATCAATTACTTTTACACCAATATCTTCTGGTTTCTTGTTATATTCTGGATTTGTTCCATCGTTGTAAAGTGATTCTCCAAAGTTTACAATTATTCCATCAAATAACCAAGCATTAGTAGAACCTACTTCCGGGGTAGCCATTGTTCTAAATGTAAATAAAAAATCGTTTGCAGTTACAGGCACGCCGTCACTCCATACAGCATCTTCTCTAATTTTAAAAGTATATACTGTTCCATCAGGAGTAACTTTCCAATCTTCTGCAGCTGCTGGCTTTATTATTGTATTCCCCTTTTCATCAGTCACTTCTGAAACTAAGGTCTCAAGAACAAAATTATGAACACCATTATCAGGAGCTGTAGTGTTTAACATTGGATTAAGACCTGTTATATCACTATTGTCGCTATATCTAAATACTTGCTCTTTATCCATTTGGATTTCATCTTCTTTTGTATCTTTGGATTGTTCTGCACTGGTTGTATCACCTGTATCTACTTGTACCTCTTCATTCTTTCCACATCCTGTTAATGTACCAAAGCATAATGCAAAAATAATAACTAAAATAATTACCTTCTTAATTTTTTTCATATTATCCTCCTTTATTGATAATGATTTTATACTTTAAAAGCCAATGCTATTAAAGACTTAGGATTTTTTTACCATATGACAAGCAACGAAATGCTGATTGTACACTTCTACAAGAGATGGCATTTCTTTGTTACATATTTCCATCGCGTATTTACATCTAGAAGCAAATCTACATCCAGGAAGAGGATTAATAGGACTAGGTATTTCCCCATCTATTGGTATTCTCTTTTTTTCCTTTTCCTCATTAGGATCTGGTATAGGAATTGCTGATAATAATGCTTGTGTATATGGATGCAATGGATTTTTGTAAAGGGAACCACTAGTTGCAAATTCTACTAAGCTGCCAAGGTACATTACACCAACTCTATCGGAAATATGTTTAATCATTGATAAATCATGTGCTATAAATAAATAAGTAAGTCCTCTTGTTTTTTGCAATTCAATTAGAAGATTTACAACCTGTGCTTGTATTGAAACATCAAGTGCTGAAATAGGCTCATCACAAACAATGAATTCAGGCTCTATGGCTAATGCCCTTGCTATTCCAATTCTTTGTCTTTGCCCTCCAGAAAACTCGTGGGGAAATCTAGAAGCATGCTCCCTATTTAATCCTACAGTTTCAAGTAGCTCAAAAATCTTTTCTTCTCTCTCTTTTCCTTTGTACAGATCATGTATATCTATACCTTCTCCAATAATAGCTCCTACTGTCATTCTTGGATTCAATGAAGAATATGGATCTTGAAATATTATTTGGGCTTTTTTAGTAAATTCCTTCTTTTCCCTATGATTGAAACTATGTATATCTACTCCATCATAGACAACTTCTCCTCCTGTGGCTTCATATAGTCCCATTACAGTTTTTCCACAAGTTGTTTTACCACAGCCTGATTCTCCAACAAGGCCTAAGGTTTCACCTTTATAAATATTAAAGCTTACATCATCTACAGCTTTTAGCATGCTGTTTCTTCCAACTTTAAAATATTTTTTTAAGTTTTTTACTTGAATAAGTACCTCTTTATTTTCCATAGACTTCACCTCTTAACAATAATTCCTGCGGCACTCCTCTAACGTCAGCTCTTTCATCATGTAGCCAACAAGAACTTTCTTGTGTTTTGCTAAATTTTATTGATTCAGGATATTTCACTCTACAAACTGTCATACCAAATTCACATCTCGGTGCAAATGGACAACCAACAGGTGGTTTTATTAAGTCAGGAGGTGTACCTGTTAAAGAATATAAAGTCTCTTTATTGTTAGAGCTTAATTTTGGTACAGATTTTAAAAGAGCCAAGGTATAAGGGTGTTTTGGGCTATAGAAAATTTCATCTACAGTTCCTCTCTCAACAATTTTACCTGCATACATTACCTGTATTCTATCAGCAACACTTGCTACAACTCCTAAATCATGGGTAACTAAAATAACCCCTGTATTTAATTCTTTTTGCAAGTCAGCTATTAAATCCATAATTTGTGCTTGAATAGTTACATCTAATGCCGTGGTTGGTTCGTCGGCTATAAGTATCTTTGGATTACATGCAAGGGCGATTGCTATCATGGCCCTTTGTCTCATTCCTCCTGAGAATTCAAATGGATATTGATTTAATCTTATCTTTGCATTAGGTATTCTAACTAGTTCCAGCATCTTAAGAGCCACATTTCTAGCTTCACTATATGACATATCATTATGCAAAAAAACACTTTCTGCAATTTGATCTCCAATTTTCATAGTGGGATTTAAGGATGTCATTGGGTCTTGAAATATCATAGAAATTTCTTTACCTCTAATTTTAGACATCTCTTCCTCATTGAAATCCAGAAGATTTTTTCCGCTGAAATTAATCTCTGAACCTTCTCTTCCAACAACAGACTGAGGACTTGGTAATAAACCCATAATTGCTTTTGCAGTAACTGTTTTACCACATCCTGACTCTCCTACAATTGCAAGATTTTCTCCTCTATCCAAATGAAAATCAATACCTCTAACTGCATATGCAGTACCTGCATAGGTATTAAAAGAAACATTTAAATTTTTAATTTCAAGTAATCTTTTTTCATTCATGTAATACACCTACTTTCTTAACTTTGGGTCTAAGGCATCTGAAAGTCCATCACCAATTAAGTGAAATGCCAACATAGTCAAAACAATCATCAAGCAAGGAAAGAATAACTCATGAGGATAAAACATTAATCTCTGCTGCCCTGCCGATGCTAAGGCACCCCAACTAGTTTTAGGTGCTCTTACCCCTAACCCTATATAGCTAAGAAATGCTTCACCAAAAATAAATGACGGTACCGACATGGTAATAGTAACCATTATAATTCCTAATGTATTAGGTAAAAGATGTTTCATAATAATCCTCTTAGTATCTGAACCTAATGCTCTAGCTGCTTCAACATAATCTTGTTCTTTGATTTGAAGTATTTGACCTCTTACCATCCTTGTAGTTCCCACCCAAGATGTAAGACTCATTGCTAGCACCAAAGAAAATATACTTCTTCCTAGTACTATGGAGAGTATTAGGACAATAATTAAATAAGGTAAGTTCCCAATAAACTCAGAAAATCTCATTATAAGATTATCAGCCAAGCCTCCTTTTAAACCTGCAATAGCACCTAACAATGAACCTATAACAAACATTACTAAAGTGCAACTAAGTCCAATTAATATGGATATCCTTCCACCAACACATACTCTAGTAAAGATATCCCGACCCATATCGTCGGTACCAAACCAATATTCACTATTAGGTTTCAAGCTTTTTACTGAAGAATCCATGTACTGATAATCTTTACCTGACAGTAGTGGTCCAATATATATGGTTAGTACAACTAATATTAAAAGTATCAATCCTACAATTGCTAACTTATTCGCTTTGAACCTTCTCCAAACATCTGCCCAATAAGTTAAGGAAGGCTTGTTTAATGTTTCTCCAGATAATCCCTTTGTACCAACTCTCTCAAACATATCATCTGTTATTATCTCATCATTAATTATTTTTGCATTAATTTCTAAACTATTCATATTATCATTACCTCGCTATTATTTTTGTCTAAGATTTTGCAACTCTAATTCTTGGATCAACAATTCCATATAGAATATCTACTGAGATTAGTGCCAAAGTATATAGTATTGCAAAAAATATAGTAAGACCTATTATCATAGTGTAGTCACTGTCTGAGACAGCTTTTACATAGTAATTACCAAGTCCAGGTATTGAAAACATCTTTTCAAGTATAAATGATCCTCCAAATATACCTGCAACTGCAGGTCCAATCATAGTAACAATAGGAATCATCGAGTTTCTTAGGATATGTTTTCTAACAATTCGTTGCTTTTTACATCCTTTTGCCTTTGCTGTAATAATATAATCTTCGTTGATTACGGAGATTGTACTGCTTCTCATGTATTTTGTATAAGATGCTATACCTCCAATGGCATATACTGTGACTGGTAAAATATAATGTTTTAACTGTCCCCAGCCAAATACAGGAGCTAGCTTCCACTTGAAGGCTATAAAGTATTGTAACAATGCCGCAAATACAAAGCTTGGAATACATATAGCTAAAACAACACAAACCCTTATTATATGATCTCCCAGTTTCTCTCTATTGAGGGCCGAGACCAAACCCAGACAAACTCCAATGGTAATCTGCAGAGTTACAGCTATAATACCTATTTTTGCTGAAATTGGAGCATTTTTTTTAATAACATCATTGGCAGATGTTCCAGTATACATTATGGATTCTCCAAAATCCCCAGTTGTTAAAAGATTTTTCATATATATTAAATATCTTTCGGTCACTGGTTTGTCTAATCCGTATCTAGCACGAATTACACCCTGTGCCTTTTCAGGCATTTGTCCAACTTTAGCCGCTATCGGATCTCCTGGTGCACCTGCTATTAAGAAAAATGTTGCGGTAATAATTAGAAATAAAGTAATCAATGAATGAACCGACCCCCAAAAGTTAGACCTAAGAATCTAACTGATGGGAGGTCGGTTTTTAAATGGCAAAATATAGTTATGAATTTAAGATGAAAGTTGTACAAGAATATTTAGCTGGAAAGGGCGGATTCGCTTTTCTATCTGAAAAATATAATATCTCTTCTACGAGGGACTTACAAAAATGGGTTTCTGCATACAATGAATTTGGCTCTGATGGTTTAATGAGAAAACGAAAAAATCAAACTTACTCTTTCGAATTTAAGCTTCATGTGGTAGAGTTGTATCTAACTACAGAGGTTTCTTATCAGGATTTAGCGCTTTCGGTTGGAATTAATAATCCACCATTAATAAGCAAATGGGTTAATGATTATCGTATTGCTGGACCTGATGCCTTGAAACCTAAACAGAAGGGGCGGCGACCAAAAGTGGATAAACCAAAAGATACTAATCTTGATAAGAGTAGAAAAATAAATGTAGAAACGGAGTATCTTAAACAACTTGAAGATGAAAATCTTAAACTACGAATAGAGAATGCATATTTAAAAGAATTGAGGAGGCTGCGTTTAGAGGGAACACCTCAGAACAAAAAGCGAGAATCATCCACAGCCTCCGAGGATCCTTCAAATTAAAAGATGTTCTCGCAGTT